>JAAFHL010000159.1 GCA_013298365.1 Bacteroidota bacterium
AAGTTTTATGATGACAATGCAAGATTCTTCTCAAAAATATGATGATATCAAAATCGTATTACAAAATTGGGCAACGATTGTGAAAAAATACAGTCAGCCCAATACCAAAAAAGCAGTTTGGCAGATGATACTCTCATTTTTACCTTACATCGCTTTATGGGTAGCCATGTATTTTTCCTATAGCTACTCCTACTTATTATGTATGTTTTTGGCTTTTCTCAACGCTTTTTTCCTTGTTCGTATTTTCATCATTCAGCATGATTGCGGGCATTTTTCTTTCCTCAAAAATCGAAAAGTGAATAATATTATTGGTAACATTTGTAGTGTGTTAAGCCTAATTCCGTACAAATATTGGAGTAAAAGCCATAGTATGCACCACGCTAATAACGGGAAATTGGAAGTAAGAGATATTGGCGATTTAGACTTTTTGACCGTTGAAGAGTATCAAAAATTGGGTAAATTTAAAAAATTCATGTATAGAGTGTATCGTTCTGTACCTGTGATGTTTTTTATTATTCCTGTGTATTATATGTTCATTCATAATCGCTTGCCACTCATTAAGTTACCATCATTTAAAGATGAAATTCGTCCTTTGATGTTGAGCAATTTAACGATTATATTGTTTTATTTATCGGTTGGATATTTGGTCGGTTTTAAGGCTTTTTTAATGGTGCAAGTTCCGATTTGGATATTTTTTGGTATGATAGCCATTTGGTTTTTCTATGTACAACATCAACATGAAGAGACTTATAAGGCTTGGAAAAGCAATTGGGAATATTTACTTTCGGCACTAAAAGGTAGCACTTTTTATGATTTGCCTAAATGGATGCATTGGCTTACAGGAAATATAGGCTATCACCATATTCATCACTTAAATTCTTTTATTCCAAATTATAACTTAGCAAAGTGTCATGAAGAAAATCTTGTTTTTCATAAATATGTGGTAAGAATGGGATTTTTTGAAAGTTTTAAATGTGCCATGAATAAACTTTGGGACGAACAAACACAGCGGATGATTACATTTAGTGAATATAGAAAAATGTATAAAAAGTAATTGATTTTCAAATACTTAATACAAAACCCGATTTACACAATTTGTGCAAATCGGGTTTTGTGCGAGCATGATAAACGAATTATATCTTATTTATTATAAACATCTGTCAGTTTTACTTCTACAACCTTGCCATATTTTGCCAATTTTACCATATCAAATTTAGATTTATCTCCCACAATCGCAATTACCATTGGCTTGCCTTTGATATGTTGTGTATAAAAATCATTCACATCTCCAAAAGTAAGCTGAGGATAAATGCTTGCTTTTGCTTTTGACGGGTCTTCTGTATAACCAAATTTTTTCCAGGCTTGAATTTGACGGCTCATCATACGGAAATCAGGCTTTTCTGATGCCAAACGAGCCATTAAACCTTTTTGAATGGCATTCATTCTGTCTGCTTTTTGTGGCATATCACACAACATTCCATGCAAAGTTTCGATAGATTCCATCGTCTTATCTCCTTGACAACCAATGTATCCCGCAAAAAATCCGTTTCCTGTGGCAAAACGAGGTTTGTTGTATGTGCCTCTTGTGGAATATGCCAAAGAACGAAATTCTCTGATTTCTTGGAACATCAAAGAACTCATATCGCCCCCAAAATAGCTGTTAAATGCGTCCATTTTTGCCTCATCTGCCACTTTATAAGCATTATCAGGAACGAAAAAATGAATCTGACTTTGACGAGCTTTGCTGTCATGGATAAAATAAACAGTATTTTCAGTATAGGTTTTGACGGCTTTGTCCGCTACTTCTGAGGCTTTGTTCAATTCCGTAGGATATTCTTTTGCGATATATTTGGAGGCTACCGATTCTCCTATTTTTCCTACATAATGAAAAGTAGGCGTTTCTGCAAAGATATTTTGCCAAACTTTGAGCAATTCTGCGGCTTTAAGTGCCTTTGTTTCCGCCGTAGAAAGTCGTTTTTTATAGGAAGAATTGTTGCCATACATCACATATTCCCGCAAAGCCATGCCCACTTCTTGTTTTTCTCTTTTGAAAAGGCGAGGCTCAAATTTTGATTCGTCTATCAAATTTTTGATTTTTTCTTCATTCAATTCGGGATTTTTGAGTTTTTGCATCAACAAAGTATATGCAGGCAAAAAGTTTTTTTCCAAACCTTCCAAGCTAACATTAAAATATTCTTCCCCAGCCTCAAATCCCACTTTGCAGCCTAAACTATCCATTTTTGCGGCGAAATTATCAAACTTTAAATCGTTACTTCCCACCAAAGACAAATAACTGGCTAATTTCTCCGCTTTTCTTTCCTTTAATTTTCCTATATTATAACGAATGGCAAAAGAAAAAACGTCATTTTTCGGATTTTCTGTGTAGTATAAACCATTGCCTAAACGTCCCATTTCCACATCTTTGCGAAAATCTACAAAAGGAAATTCTGCCTTTTTTTCAGGCATTTGATTAAATTTCTTTTCATATTCAGATTGAATGCCTTCTTTTGGAATCACAGGTTTGAAGCCCGGTTTTGCCAATTTATCTTTTTTAGGAAAACCCATTTTTGAGGTAAAATACAAATAATTGTCCCCAAAATATTGATTTGCCACACGCATAATCTCAGCCTTCGTGATTTTGTCTATTTTTTCGGGATATTGTGTAAACTCATTCCAATCACCTTTTCTCGTAAACAAATCGGCAATCGTGAAGCAACGACTTTGATTATCTTCCATTTCTTGCGAAAAGGAAATTTTTAACTGATTTTTTGCCGCTTCTAATTGTGTTTCACTAAATGTTCCTGCTTTAATGGCATTGATTTGCTCCCAAACCAATTTCTGCGCATTGCCCAAAGATTGTCCGAAAATTTTAGGTACAAAAATCACAATATATGCCCCTTCATCATTCAAATTTAGCGGAATTGCCTGTGAAAGCATGATTTTGCGATTGCTACTCAATTTATCTAAACCACCTGTACTTGCCTCATTACTAAGTAAATACGAAACTAATTCCAACGTTCCCTCATCTGCATGACCTTTAGGAACAGTACGAAAGCCCATAATGCCCACATTGATAGGGGAAAGACGTTTTTTTATCATTTCTTTTCCCTTAAAAGCGGTTTCTTTTGGCGCAACAAAAGGTGGCACATTTCCTGTTTTCCACTTACCAAATTTTTCGGCAATGATGGGTTTAATCTGCTCACTATCAAAGTCCCCACAAATAATGAGTGCCATATTGTTGGCTACATAATACGTATTATAATATTCATACATTTTGGACAAAGATGGATTTTTGAGGTGTTCTGTTTTGCCAATAATAGACTGCCCATAGGGATGCTTCTGGAAAAAATGTTCATTAAAGGTTTCAAAAATAGCTTGTCCCATATTGTCTGAACCTCTGTTTTTTTCCTCATAAACTACCTCTAATTCTGATTGAAACAAACGAAAAACAGGATTTACAAATCTATCAGCATAAATAGAAAGCCATTTATCTATCTCATGTGGTGGAAATTCATTATGATAACAAATCAACTCCTGTGCTGTAAAAGCATTTACGCCTTCGCTGCCAATAGATTTTAACATTCTATCTAACTCATTTGGCACAGCAAACTCCGCAGATTTTACGGCATTATCATTGATTTTCGTTTGAATTTCTTTGCGTTTTTTCTCATCTGTTGTCATACCCAAAGAATCATACAAAGCCACAATTTTATCTAAATAGGGTTTTTCTTTGTTAAAATCTAAAGTCCCCATTTCTGTTGTCCCTTTAAACAACATGTGTTCCAAATAGTGTCCCATGCCTGTAGCCTCCTTTGGGTCATATTTACCGCCTGCATTTACTGCAACTGCACCATATACCGAGGGTAAAGTGTGGTCTTCGTTCAAATACACTGTCAAGCCATTAGGCAGCGTATATTTTTGGATTTTGAGGTGCTGCTGTTGCGCAAAAAGTGCTACAAAACAGTAAGCCATTAAGAGAAAAGATGTAATTTTTTTCATTTTTATGATAAATTTATCTACAAAAATAGGCTTTTCAGCCATAGTCTCTATCATTTTTTGTGAAATAAAGGCAGATTTTCACAAATATCATTTGATAATTTGCAAAAATCTGTTTTTAATCAATAACATATAAATACGAGTTGTAAAAAACTGGTTACGTATCAAAGTAGAGACCAATATATTTTCTATTATCCCTACGGGACATAGCGGATAGTTTAAGGATTTTTTTAATATAAATATTTGATAATACAAAATATAAATATTAATGAAATTTAAACAAGGTGCTATATCGTATATTTTTACCTTTAACATTTTTCTTCCCAAATATAGATAAATCATTTGAAACCACCTCCAAATATTTCTGATAATTTGACACAGTATTGGTTTCTATTGCCTTGATAAACAAGTCTTTATTTTCTTGGAAAATAGCATATTTTACCTTAAATATAATCCCTTCGCTTTGTTTTAAATCTATCACTAAGTCTAATTTTATCGCTACAACATTCCCACTTTCAACAGTGCCTGGAAATAAGTCCGCCAATTTTGTATTTAACTTTTCACTCGTTGAGTCCTCTATAAAAATGTGCGAAAACTCTTCTAAGCACTTCATTTTCATTGTTTGGGAAAATTTCTCAGATAACAATCTTTTCAATATATCTTCTGCACAAGCAACAGATGACGCATTAAAACGACCATTAAAACTCTCTTCCCTAAAATCCAATATATCATAATCTTTACCCGCTCGCTGACAAAAATTACGCAATGTACTCAACAAGCCATGTGCCAAGACCTCCTTAAAACAGATTTCGATGAATATTTTTCCACTCATCCGCCGCTCCCTTTTTACCAATTTGCTCTTTTCTATCAAAAGACATATTGTTTCCCAAAAAAAATTTGCAAATTTCGGCTTATTTCTGCTATTTGCACCCCAAATATAGTCCCCATTTTGTGTGTATTTTGTTGGTTTAGAGCTCAAAATTACACTTTTTGGGGATTCTTTTTTATTTCAAAAATAAAACTATCCGCTATGCCCGTTAGGGATAAAATATCGGTAGAAAAGGATAAATCGCCCAAAATTCTTCCAAATTTTTCGTGCTTGCACGAAAAAAAACGATAAAATTGGGGAAATATCTCATATTTCTACCGATATTTTGTGCCTACGGCACAGTAGGTCTACACTTTTGAACGCAACCAGTTTTTTGCATAAAATTGATAGCTATTCGTTAAGCCCCAAAGTAAACTATTCTCTCTCTTTTTCGTAGAAATACGATATTGCTTGTGACTTTTTCACCATAAAAATTCATAATATCATTCATTATCTATTCTTCAATCTCTTTTTCAAAAAATGACAAAATACGCTGTTTTTATATTATTTGCCTGTGTATCGGGTAATCTTTTGGCACAAAGCACAAAAGATGCGAAAACCATTGTTTCTGAACCTGATATGCAGCACTTGTCCCTCAATATTAGGGTCAATTATGGGAATTTATCCTTCAAAGCAAATGATGAAACAGGCAAAAGTCAATTTAGAATGTGTGGCAAAAATGTGAATGCTATGCAAGATATAAAGGCAAAAGCAGGCAATGTTTATGAAAAGCATTTCACATTTACGACGGATAAAGACATGATGGCTGCCAAAGATGTCTTGGCGATGACGGCGCAGGGGGTAGTTCCAACTACGGGGGCTGATAATAGTGTTTCTTTTTTATCTGATAACAACATTGAAACGCAGTTGAATTTAGAGGTACTAAAAGGCAATGGGCGTATTGATTTGTCGGGTTTGAAGCTCTCACAAGTCAATATTAGTGGCGGAAACTCGGATTTAATGGTAGATTTTTCGCAACAAAATAAAATGGCAATGAAAAACATGTCTTTACATACAGGCATGGGTAAAATTGTATTGAGAAATCCAGAGTATGCAAATGCAGAGGTAATTACGCTCAAAAATGAGTTGGGAGATATACGCATTGTCGTAGGCAGTAGCTACAAACCTGGTACAAATATGGTCGTTCAATCTACGATTGGGGCATGTGTATTTGTGATAGATGATATGCAGCCTACCAAAATCATCCTCAAAACAACGGATTTTGTAACAAATACGCTGCCAGCAAGTTTTATCAAAATAAACGAAACTACCTACGTAAATCGGGCATTCAATGCAAACAAAACGGCAAAGCCTTTTGTTATTACATGCGACAAAGATGCTGGAACTATCGAAGTCATTGAAAATTAATTCATGAAAATAAGTAACTGGGGAAATTATCCCGTAATAGACGCAAATGTATATGTGCCTAATGACAAAAATGCTGTGTATGAAGCCATCGAAGGAAAGAAAAACTGGATTGGGCGAGGCATGGGCAGATGTTATGGCGATTCTTCATTGGCAGAAACAAGTATTTCTTCCCTCAAAATGAACCGTTTTTTGGCGTTTGATGCACAAAAAGGGATACTTACTTGCGAGTCAGGCATTACGTTTGAAGATATTTTAGCCACTTTTGTCCCAAAAGGCTGGTTTCCACCCGTTACCCCAGGCACAAAATTCGTTTCGATGGGTGGCGCAGTTGCGTCCGATGTGCATGGCAAAAACCATCATATAGAGGGCAGTTTTTCGCAACATACGCTTTCACTTGTGTTGATGTTGGCTTCAGGCGAAATTATTACTTGTTCGAGAGAGGAAAATACGGATATTTTTTGGGCTACTTTTGGCGGAATGGGGCTTACAGGTATCATTTTGCAAGTTACTTTTCAGCTAAAAAAAATAGAAACTGCTTATATCAAAGTAGATACTATCAAGGCAAAAAATTTGGAAGAAATTCTGGGTTTATTGCTTGATTTTGAACACGCTACCTATACAGTGGCTTGGATAGATTGTACTACAAGTGGCAGCAATATGGGCAGAAGTATTTTGATGAAAGGTGAACATGCAAGCCTCGAACAACTGAGAAATACAAAATATGCGGCGAATCCACTTGCGATTCCACAAAAGTTGAAATTAAATGTTCCTTTTTACTTTCCTGCGATTGCTTTGAATAAATTAACAGTAGGGGCATTTAATTTTGCCTATTATAACAAACAATTTTCAAAGGAAATTAGCCTCATTCAAGACTATGACAGCTTTTTCTATCCCTTAGATGCCATTCATCACTGGAATCGTATTTATGGAAAAAGAGGTTTTACCCAATATCAATTTGTGATTCCGAAGGCAGCGGGATATGAAGGCATGAAAAAAATCATGGAAATAGTCGTAAAAGCAGGTATGGCTTCTTTTTTGGCTGTGTTAAAAACATTTGGAAAACAAGATGGCTTGCTTGCTTTTCCCATGGAAGGTTATACTTTGACCTTAGATTTTCCGATTTCCCCCCAACTATTTCCGATTTTGGATACCTTAGATGAAATTGTCTCAAACTATGGAGGGCGTATTTACCTTACCAAAGATGTGCGGGTAAGTGCCGAAATGTTTGCAAAAATGTATCCCAAACTCCCTGAATTTCAAGTCATTTTACAAAAAATAGACCCTAAACATGCTGTTCAATCGCTGCAATCTAAACGCTTGAATATTAATGTTTAACGCTAAATAGTTAGGTGCTTGTAGATTAGTTCGGCACTTCGGCACAGCTTAGTGCAACGAAGTGGAATCAGCTCAGCAGAGTCCAGGCTCATTAACCAGAACCAAGATTGGACTTCGACAGCCTCAGTCACCGCAGATTTTCGCAAATTCTTCTAAATCTGTAAAATTTGTGTGAACTTAAATAGCTACATAATTTTGTGGACTTTCCTTCAAAAATACAATTTCTCACTTCTTGACGATTTAAAGGTGTGCCGCCTGTATTAATGCTATCAAACAACTCATATACAACACCTATCGGAACAGATGGCTTCAAAATGTATAATTGTAATTGTTTGTCTTTCAATTTGGCTTGATAAGCACTTGGAAAATCTTTGTAAAACAAATTATTCAAGAACGGTAATGTTACTAACCCTTTCAGCGCAAACTTATTATTCATATATTGATACAAAGTAGTTGTCCACTGCAAACTATCAATAATAACAAATTTGCCATCAACTTGCTGATTGAGATAAATGGGAGGAAGCGGGAAATTGAGCATAATAGACTCAATAAAGCGGCTTTTTTGCACATCTTTCCAGACCAAATTACGTTGATAATCAGGGTATATCTTCAACATTCCCCGCTTATAATGCCGCATATATTCATAAATAGAAGCCTTTTCTTCTCTAATATCAATATCTGTCTTTGTTGGGGTCGTAGGGAAGAGGCTTAACACTTTCATCTCTACCCTGTTCAACCGTATCCCAATCATCTATGATAATTTCTTGTAATAGTCTTCTTCTTTTTCGTTAATTTCTATAAAATGTAAATATTAGTCATTTAAGAGATGTAAAAGTACTCAATATTTTATAATTGACAAAAAATATTCGTTTATTCCGCTTCCGGAAAACCTTCCACAAACTTCCTATCAAAAACATAATCACAACGCCTAAAAATACCGCTAATATCCCCACAAACACAAAAAAGAAACCTTTTCTATGGCTTTTTCAAATAAAATCTCGAAATTTGTAGGCGATATATCAAATCTCGTGTGCATTATATCGTTATTTTTTGAATTACAATATATTTTTTTATAATGAAAAAACTTCTTCTCTGTGTTACAATCATGCTGCCTTTTGTATTGTTTGCGCAAGACAAAAAAACAGCCGCTATTTTGAAAAGTGCCATGCTTGCGGCAGAAAAAAATGCTGCGATTTCCTATTTAATGGCGGCAAAATACAAACTCCCTAACGAAAGAGATACTTTTTTTCATACCACAGAAGTTTTGTTAGAACGCCTAAAAGGGGATACGATTACAGAGAGTAAGATTCGCATCAAGCGCAACGACAACTCGACTTATGTATATGATGGAAAGCGTTTTTTGATGTACAGAAATACGGATAGTGTATATTTTTTGGCAAAAACCCCTGAAAAAATACGGGAAGCCATTGAAAATGAAGGTTTTTTGAGCTTTGAAACTTTGTATGAATATATTTTGCCTTCAAAATGGAACAATATTTTGCAAGATGCGGCGGTTGCACAAATCACAAATGTAAGTTTGGACACAGTGAACAAAAATTTGTGTCATCATATAGATGTTGCCTATAAAGACGATTCGACTTTGCAAAATCGTTTGGCGCACTATTGGATTGATAGTAAGACATTTATCTTGCGTAAATATGTATATGAAGTGGATTACAAAGGTTCGCATCAGTATGTGGAGCAAGTGATGAGCAATATTCAGGAAAATCCTTATTTTTTGGCAAATGAACGGATTTTACGCCCCATAAATCGCTTTAATACCGATATTCCACGTGCTTATAAACTACAAAACACTCACTTAGTTGAAATGTTAAAAACAGAAGTAGATAGTACAAGTGCAACAGTTAGCAAAGATTCAATTATTGTAACAAAAGTAGTTATGATAGATTCTACGAAAACAGATACGATTTCATTAAAATTGCTGCCAGTTATTCCTATTGTAGAAGTCAAAAAAGACAGTCTTCCTGCGCCTGTTCCTGCTATCGTTGAAACGCCAAAATTACCTGTTGTTTTGTTACAAAAAGGAGATATTGCTCCTAATTTCAACCTTACAAGTTCAGATAATACGCCAATTTCTTTACAAGATTTACAAAATAAAGTTGTGCTTATCAATTTTTGGGATAGGTCTTGTGATACTTGTATTAATATTTTGCCTACCTTACAAAACTTGCAAAATAGATATGCTGATAGAGGATTTGTAGTGTTAGAATTATATACTTCTGATGCAGTAAAAGACACTTTTCATACTTTGAGTAATGTTAAATACAAAATT
>JAAFHL010000016.1 GCA_013298365.1 Bacteroidota bacterium
AAAGTTGCTACAATGACTGAAGATACTAATACAGAAGATGCAGCAATGAGAAACATTGCTATGATGCAAGAAGAAGTTAGCCCAGAAGCAGTTGAGACAAATATCGCAGGTAACTACAACGCAGATGAAAAAGTAAACGCTAAATACTAATAAGAAATTGATACTTCGATAAAGAAAGGTTAAGATAATTTTAAGATAGTGTAGTATTGAAGATAAAAAAGGACAGAAGTGTTCAAAAAGTTACAAATGTATAAAGTAAACATAACTTACATTCCCATTTTTAGTTTTTTTAAGGTCTCATTACAAGGTTTTTATATCGTTTTCCAACAAAATAAGCGTGTTTTATTTAAAAACTGTTGTTTTATTGCTTATGGCACACAATTTGATTCTAAGTAAAATATAAGCAAAAAGTTCTTTTTTAGTTAAAACTTACATCTATTAGTAAATGAGATATACATTTCCAACATCAGAACAGACATTTTAACACAAAAAATCACTTTTTCTTATTCCATTCTTACAACTAACCTGTTGTCCATCTAGCTTTTATTATGAAAAATTGTGTATTCTTCATCACTTTGATTCTTTGCATGGTAATTTCTTCTGCTACTGCTCAAAACGCTACAAGAGGCGCAGAAGCTACTAAAAACGATAATTTCATAAATTCATTTTACTTGAATCAGTATAGCAAAGGAATCACAACAACAGAAGAAGATGAATTAAGCGCGGAAGTTGAAACGATTCAAAACACAATTAACCATTTTACAACTGCTGTAAATATGCCAGGTAACTACGGTGCAGGCAAAGCAGCAACATCTGACTACAATCCTGTGTTGAAACATGCAGTTGCGACAAATCGTGTTTGTCAGTCTCAACCGATTAATATCCGCAAAACAGTTATTATTGAACAATAAAAAAATTGTGATTTATCACAGTTTACAAAATATAGAAGTGGTGTTTTTAAAATTGTTAGTAAAGATACTAAAAAATCGTCTGTGAAGATGGTTTTTTTTTGCGTTTATAATACACAAAACATATCGTTTGGGTGTAAATATATTGCCAAAAATACCTAAATCAAGGTTTAAGCTACTTTTTATGAGAAAAATCGTTTATATTTGCACTATATTTTTACAATTATTAACAACATAAAATATACATGGCAGCTAAAATCCTTTGGGTTGATGACGAAATAGAACATTTAAAACCCCATATTAAATTCCTGAAAGACAAAGGAATGGAAGTTACACCTATTACAAATGGCTCTGATGCGCTTGACTTGATACAAAAAGAGTCTTTTGATATTATCTTTTTGGACGAAAATATGCCTGGTATGGGCGGTTTAGAAGTATTAGCAGAATTGAAACATCTTGCCCCAAGAACACCTGTGGTAATGATTACAAAATCGGAGGAAGAACATATTATGGAAGATGCAATCGGCTCAAATATCGCAGATTATCTTATCAAACCTGTAAAGCCAACCCAAATTCTGCTTTCTTGCAAAAAAATATTGGAAGGCAAAACCCTTGTAAATCAAAAAGTAAATCAAGGCTATCAGCAAGATTTTAGAAATATTACCATGCAGTTTTTTGATGCAAACACGCATGAAGACTGGACAGATATACATAAAAAACTCATTTTCTGGGAAACCGAAATAGAGAAAAATCAAGACAAAAGTATGTCAGAAGTCTTGCAGATGCAGCAACAAGAGGCAAATAGCAATTTCTGCAAATTTGTTTCCAAAAATTATATGGATTGGCTGCATACCAAAGACTTGAATAAACGTCCCACGCTTTCGCCCGATTTATTGAAAGAAAAAGTTTTTCCACATATAGACAGCGATAAATATGATAGCGTGTTTTTCATTTTGTTAGATTGTTTGCGCTATGACCAATGGAAAGCTTTTGAGCCGATAATTTCGCAGTATTTTTATATTGACAATGAAAGTGCCTATTATTCCATTTTGCCAACGGCTACGCAATATTCTCGGAATGCCATTTTTGCAGGGTTACATCCTTCTGAAATCCAAAAACGTTATCCCAAATATTGGCTAAATGACGAAGATGAGGGTGGAAAAAACTTACATGAAGCCGATTTTTTATTAGAACAAATCGCTCGCAATAAACTCAATGTCAAATCGAGTTACAACAAAATCATCACAAATGAAGATGGGAAATTGATAAATGACAATGTAAACAATTTGTTTCGCAACAAATTCAACGCAATCGTTTACAACTTCATAGACATGCTTTCGCACTCTCGCACAGAATCCAATATCATACGTGAACTTGCGCCAAACGAAGCGGCGTATCGTTCTATTTCTAAATCTTGGTTGGAACATTCGCCCTTTTTGGCAATGCTGAAAAAATTGTCAGAAAAAAATGTGAAGGTTATTATTTCTACCGACCATGGGACTGTACGGGTAAAACGTCCTGTCAAAATCGTAGGCGATAAAAATACGACCACTAATTTGCGCTACAAACAAGGGAAATCGTTGAGTTATGACGAAAAAGACCGATTGTTATTTTCGATACGCAAGCCAGAAGATGCCTTTTTGCCCAAGTCGCACGTAAGTTCTACCTACGTTTTCACGATGGAAGACGCATTTTTTGCCTATCCCAACAATTACAATTACTATGTGGGTTATTATAAAGATACTTTTCAGCATGGCGGCATTTCTATGGACGAAATGATGATTCCTGTAATTGAGCTTACGCCAAAGGGGAGGTAATTGCAGTTGTCAGTGAACAGTTAGCAGTGAACAAATTAACAATATGACATAGACATAAAGAACGGGGAGAGGTTCGGTGGGTTTGCGCTACAGCCTTGCGCACAAGCCAAAACCCGCCGAACCTTTACCTACTTTTAATATCAATGTCAAAATATGATTATCAGACAGTTGTTATGCAAAAAATTATTGTAAAAAACTTTCGCCAGATAAGTTATGCAGAAGTAGAAATCAAAAAAGTACTATTTCTGATAGGAGAGCAAGCAAGCGGGAAAAGTACGCTGGCAAAGTTGATTTATTTTTTCAAATCGTTGAAGGAGGATTATAGAGGGATTTTTGATGAAAAATTAAATATAACAGAAAATAGTTTAAAGGAAAACTTAGACAAAATCTTAGAAAATAAATTTAAAACATATTTTGGGTACGCTTCTGAATTGGATAATGACTTCGAAATTACCTTTTATTATCATTTTGATGCAGAAAATGCGGGAGAGAATAGGTATTTGAAATTAAAAAAACATCAAGTAGAATTTAACAAAATGTATTGGGTGCAAATTTGGGATTGTACAAAAATATGCTTTGAGATAATTATACAGTATGTAACCAATTATGCGTCCCATTTATTGAATGATAAACTCAATGAACAAGTCGGTGCTTTATTTTACGACAAAAATACTCCTGCCTTTTTTCCAGCAGGTAGAAATATCACAGTTTCTTTTCCTCAACAATTCAAGTCGCATTTTTCCAAAGATATATCACATTTGCTCAATTCGCCCAATACGATAGATTTGCATTTGATGGATAAATTTATAGATTATACCTATTTTTTGAAAGATTATTACGAAGGCAAAAGTTTTGACTTAATTATTGATAATCAAACTAAAAAGAAAAATATTTTAACATTTATTAAAGAAAAAAGCGAATATATTTTAAAGGGAAAATACACAAATGTTGATGGAAGTGAAAAGATTTTATATGGCAAAAATAGCAAAAATGTGGGCTTAAACCTTGCATCTTCGGGACAGCAGGAGGTTATTAGAATTATTCAAGATATTTTTTACATTGTCAATGAAAATCAGCCTTCGTTTCGAGTGATAGAAGAACCTGAAGCGCATTTGTATCCCAAAGCGCAAAAAATATTGATGGAATTGTTGGTATTGATGGTTCATGCTACGGATAGTCAATTGATTATTACCACGCATAGTCCTTATATTTTGAGTATTTTTAATAATTTATTGATGTATTCCAAATTATTAAAAGGCGAACAACAACATTTAACACTTGTAAATGCGCATTTTGAAACGCAAAACTTAGATGGAAAAGAAGAAAGAATTTACTTATTTCCTGATGAGTTTCAAGGCTATGCCATGAGTTTAGAAAATGAAGTCTTTTGCCATTCCTTATTAGATGCAGAAACAGGTTTGATAGGCGATAATTTTTTAGATGAAATTACCGAAGATTTAAACAATGATTTTGATGTGTTGTATCGTTTAAACACCATTAGGCTTTGAGAAAACAGGAGACGCTTTATACAATTATGTGCCAAAAAATCAGATAAAAGCCATGGTTTGTATGCGTTTTGAGCCTGATTTCGACCCCATCAAAAAAAGTAATGCACAACGTAATAATGAAAAATTGCGTCTGCGTCAGAGAATGGACAACATAGACATCATTACATGGAATAGTCAAAATACTTATCTTTTGTAAAAAAACATGCAAAAATACATTTCTATCATTGTTATTTTATTGCTCCTAAGCTGCAATCCTTCGCAACTTGACC
Organism: Bacteroidota bacterium; assembly: GCA_013298365.1. Classification (GTDB taxonomy): domain Bacteria; phylum Bacteroidota; class Bacteroidia; order J057; family J057; genus JAAFHL01. The sequence continues at coordinate 4,503 of JAAFHL010000016.1, forward strand.
TTTCCAAAATAAAGGTCAATGATAGACAAGGCAAAGCAGTAGATTGGAAAAAATATGAAGGCAAAACCTTGATTGTCCATTTTTGGGGAACTTGGTGCAGAGATTGCCTCAAAGAAATGCCTTATTGGGTGCAAACCCAGCAAGACCTGGGCGCCGATAGTAGCAAAGTTTCCTTTGTTTTTATTTCTGACGAAGACACAGCAACCGTTATGCCTTTTGTGAAAGAAAGAGGCTACCACTTTGATTTTGTGCAACTACAAGGAAAATTGAAAGAGGCTAACATCATTTTTATTCCCCAGACTTTTATTTTTGACAAAAAAGGAAAAGGAATTGCTTCTTTTGGCAGCCATAAATGGTCGGCTACAGAAATGAAAAAATGGATAGAGTAACGCAACTTTTCTGAATAAAAATACGATTTAGGAACGAGTGAAAAATAACTTGTTAAGGTTGTCCATTCTGCAAGAATCCAGAAAACTGATACTGATACTGAATCACTTAGCTTTTCTGGATTCTTGCAGAATGGTTATTGAGCTTGTCGAAATATGGTTATCTTATTTTTCACTCGTTCCTTACTGAATATTTCCCACTCACTAATATTTTTCAACATGAAATTCCTTCTGATTTTCTCATTGCTTTTTTGCCTGCAATTTGTGTTTGCGGGGAATAATCCTGCGGCGAGTTTTCCGCACAGCTATCGTGTAGAATCCTCGCCCAAACCCAAAACACACAAGCAAGACAAACCGCCTATTTTTGAAGGTTTTAGCAAAAATGTACTCATCGCAGGTGCATCTTTGCTTGCCTACTATGGTATGGGTCTTTTAACCGCAATTCTGTACATCTTGCTCATAGGTTCGTCTTTTTCAGGCATTGCCATTGGCGGAATAGGTGCATTTACAGGCATCATTTTACTCTTAATCGGACTGATTTCTTTTGCTGCCTTGATTTGTGCCTTAATTTTTGGTATCAAAGCCCTGCGAAAAGATTTTGCCAAAGGAGATAGAACACAAAAAGGATACGTTTGGGCAATTGTTATCACAGTGCTTGCAGGTATGCCTTTATTGAGTATGCTCTTACAAATTTTCCTTTTTGTACTTTTTCTTCTACTTAGTATATTCCTATAAATATGTCGCATCTTCGCAACTTGTTTTTTCTGCATCAAGCACAAACCTCACCTGCACCCTTTATCATTGAGGTAGAAAGGGCTGAAGGCGTTTTTATTTATGACAAAACTGGCAAAAAATACTTAGATTTAATCAGTGGAATATCAGTAAGTAACGTGGGACATGGTGCGCCAGAAATCATAAAAGCCATTCAAACACAAGCTGCAAAGCATTTGCACACAATGGTGTATGGGGAGCATGTGCATGAAACGCCGGCTTTATTTGCCCAAAAAATTGTAGCCCAATTAAACAACGATTTACAAGTTGTTTATTTTGTAAACAGTGGCGCAGAAGCCGTAGAAGGTGCATTAAAAGTAGCTAAAAAATACACAGGCAGAACTGAACTCATTGGATTCAAAAATGCCTATCATGGCAGCACGCATGGCGCATTGAGTGTTACAGATAGTTGGATAAAAGATGGATATGAAGGACTTTTGCCCAATGTAAAACATATACATTTTAATCATTTTGCCGACTTAGCAGAAATTACAGCTAAAACCGCAGCGGTTATTGTAGAACCTATTCAAGGAGAAGCAGGGATTCGATTGCCAGAAAAAGGTTTTCTTCAAGCCTTGCGAAATCGTTGTAATGAAACAGGAACAATCCTTATTTTTGATGAAATTCAAACAGGTTTTGGGCGAACAGGTAGCCTATATGTGCATCAACAATTTGGGGTAGTGCCTGATATTTTGCTCTCTGCCAAGGGCTTAGGCGGCGGAATGCCCATAGGTGCTTTTATTGGCAAAAGAGAAATCATGTCCGTCATTACACAAAATCCTATTTTGGGGCATATCACCACTTTTGGCGGGCATCCTGTATGTTGTGCGGCAGGCATGGCTGCATTAGACAAAATTTTGAATGAAAAACTATTGGAACAAATGCCTGCAAAAGCCGCAATCATTCAAAATAGCCTCACATATTCTGCGATTCAGGAGATAAGAGGCATGGGCTTTATGTGGGCTATAGAATTAGATACCTTTGAAAATACCTTAGCCGTAGTCGAAAAAGCTATGCAAAGAGGCGTAATGACAGATTGGTTTTTGAATTGTAGCAATGCCTTACGTATTGCTCCCCCTTTAACAATTTCAGAAGATGAATTAACTTGGGCTATGTCAGTACTAAATGAGACAATAGCTTGGGTGTATGAAAACAAATAAGAAATTCACGAATCTAAGGAATGAAAAATAAATAAACGGATAATCTATCTAAAAATTCACGCAAAGCCGCAAAGATATAAAGACGCAAAGAAAACAATATATCAATACTTTGCGGCTTTGCTCCTTTTTTTCTTTGCGGGAAGATTAGCTAGTTATTTATTTCCCATTCCTAAACACGTTTTTCTCCTAAAAATAAGCACTATTTTTAGGAGAAAAACGATACTAAAATCGCCTTTTTTTTCGCTATCTCATTTATAATGAGCCTGTTTACCTAAATTCTACAAAAAACATACAAAAACGTATAAATAAGGTAAAATTCCTGCTGAGTAGATTTTTTTCACTAAAAACCCTATTATAACAATACTTATACACTTATCCACATAGTACATTTAAACGAAGTTATAGCCTTATAACTTAACTTATTCACACACTTATCCACAGCTATATGATGTATGTGGATAAGTGCATAACCTTATCCACATATCCACAGAGGTATCTATGTTTATAAGTGGATAACTATGTGAATTATAAGTGGATAAATCCTATTATAAGTGGATAATGCGAAAATCGTGGGGAAAACTTTATCCACATTTTGCGTTTTTATCCACATTTTGTGGATAAGTTCCAAAGTGTGGATAACTCATGTGCATAACTTATAAGGTTATCCACTTATAACTCACAATTTTCCGCCAAAAAGTTATAAGTTGTTTATAAAAAAATCGTAGAATGTGGATAAGTGAATAAATACACAAAACCTTATAACATTCAATGATTTACGAGTATTATAATTGTTAATATGTTGATTATAAATGTAGAAAACGAGAAAAGCAAATTTTTTTCAACTATTTATCCACAGTTTCCACACGACCATTTATAACAACTCCTTTTTATAAATTCTTATAAAAGAAGATATTATAATTATAGGGAATGTGGATAATTGATTTTTTGAGGAAAGTGAACCTACCTAAACAGATACTTTTTTAGGAAAATTTGCAAAGTACATTTGTTAGCCTTATTTTTGCAAATAATATAAAAACCAATAACCGAATTTTTTATGAATCGAAATATATTATTTATTATTGCGATTAGCGTGAGCTTGTATGAAACAAGTTATGCACAATTTTATCAATACAATGACGTAAAAATAGAAGCTCGTCTGGATTCATTGATAAAAACACTTTCACAACAAGACAAAATGCTGTATCTCGAAGGCTACAAAAATGGCTATATTCGAGCTATGCCTAGCTTAGGCTTACCCGAAGTGCGATTTATTGACGAAAAACAGCTTTTTACCGAACCTTCACAGAGAGAACAATATATTGCCCCCTTGGCGGTTGCTGCAACTTGGGATACAACGATGGCTTTAAAAGCGGGCAAATTGCTGGGCATGGCAATGCCGCACAAACGGGAAATGTATGTCTGGAATGGGGTTAATGCAAATCCTTATCGCTCGCCACTTTCGCCTAATAATAGCGAGACTTTTGGCGAAGAACCTTTTGTATGTGGAAAAATGGCAGCATATTTTGCCAAAGGCATTCATTCCCAAGGCTTTTTGGCTGCGATGAATCATTATGTAGCTGATTATGATGAGTATAACAGGGCTGGGCTTAATGTTTCACTTGATGAGAGAACGATGGAAGAAATGTACATAACGCCTTATAGAATTGCGATTGGCGAGGCAAAAATGGGCGTTTTGGAGGCAGGAAAAGGAACAATAAACGGCGTTTCTATTGCACATTCTACCGAATTGCTCACAGATGTGTTGAAAGGGGAATGTCTTTATGAGGGTTTTGTCATTGGTAATCAGGCAAGTATCAAAAATGGTTTCTCCGCAGCACAAGCGGGCGTGGACTGGGTGCGCAATAGTCGCACTTGGCAAAAAGATAGCTTGGTTTCTGCCGCAAAAGGCGGAAAAATTGCCGAAGGTTTGCTCAATGACAAAGTAAAACGGGTAATGCGGGTGTTGATGTATCAGCAAGCAAAAAAAATAGCAACAAAGGTGGCAAATGATTCGATTGCTCCAAATGTGTTGGATATTTATCGAAACAGCATTGTTTTGCTCCGAAACGAAAAAAACATATTGCCTTGGGACGCTGCGCAAGTCAAATCGATTGCTTTGTTGGACCCCCCTGTGCACTTAGATATGTCAAGACAGGCGTTGATGTTGGGCTTGGAGAAACAATATCCTGCGGCAACGGTAACCGCTTCTACGGCGGCAGGAAAGTGGGCTGATTGGGATAAGCAAACATGGGAATTTTATGGAGATTCTACTTTTAATGAGCAAGGTTTGCAAGTGGAATATTTCAACAATCCGAATTTGGAAGGAATCGCTGTTTTGAATGCAACAGAAACAAAAGTGGGGGGAACTTGGGAAAAATTGCCATTGGAAAAGGTCTCCGAATTTTCGGTACGCTGGCAGGGCGTTTTTGAGGTGGCACAAACGGAAAGTTATACCTTTGCCGTTGCAGGTGATGATGGCTACCGAGTGTATGTAGATGGCGAGTTGTTGATTGATGCTTGGAAAGACAATCCCAATAAAATTTATACCGTTTCCAAAAACTTTGAAGCAGGTTCTTTGCATAAATTAAAAGTGGAATATTTCCACAAAAATGGCTTGGCTCGTTTGCGTTTTGGATTTCGTGCCACAGGCGAGCAAATGGCGGCTGCCAAAGAGTTGGCAAAAAATATTCAATACCCCATTATTTTTGTGGGCTATGAAAGAGAAGACGAAAAGGAATACCGCTTTTGGGACTTACCACCGCTTCAAGTAGAACTGCTCAAAAACGTGTCAGAAATCAATCCAAATACGATTGTGGTACTATCTGCGAGTGGGAGCGTTCCATGCGAAGAATGGCTGAATAAAGTGGCTTGTGTGCTATATATGCCTGCCACAGGTGAGCAGGCAAGTACCGTTTTGGCAGATATTCTTTCGGGCAAGCACAATCCTTCTGGGAAAATGCCTTTTTCTTTTGATAAAAAATTAGAGGATAATGCCACTTTTTCCAATATGTTTGATACGGACAACGATGGGAAAATCACTTTTTCAGAGGGAATTTTTTCAGGCTATCGCCACTATCAAAGACAAGGAAACCTCCCTTTATTTGTCTTGGGACATGGGCTTTCTTATACTACTTTTGCCACAGGCGGACTTAGCCTTAATTCCACAAATTACACAGGTTATGGTGCATTTCGAGTTTCTTGTGCCGTTTCTAACACGGGAAAAGTAGCAGGTTCAGAATTGGTTCAGGTATTTTTGAGAGACAATAATCCTGCCCTTTTGCGTCCACAAAGAGAAATGAAAGGCTTTGCCAAAGTGTATCTGAAACCAGGCGAAACCAAAACGCTTACAATCGAATTGAGTCCAGATGCTTTTGCCTATTACAATGCTGACACAAAAAAATGGGTAGCAGAAAATGGCGTTTTTGAAGTGCAAATAGGCAATAATGCACACGATTTTGATGGCAAAATGATGATGGTTTATACGGGCGAGCAAAAGGTAAAGCGCAAACGTAAGTGGGGGAAAATTAAGGAGTAAGGGATTTTTTATGAAATATTGCAACAAAATAAGTATCTTTGTCTTACAAAAATATAATTATGATTGACACGACGAATCGCTTTCCCATTGACCTTAGTTTATTAGCCGAAACATTCCAGATTGAAGTGAATGAAAATTGTGTGCATTTGCAAGAATGGGAAAATGCGCATTTTGAGTGGAATGACTTTCAAACGACTTTGTTTCATAATCTACTTGTAAAATCGCAAAAATATGGTAATTATTGGAATGAAGAAGAACTAAAAGTTCAGTTTATAGGTCCTTTATTTTTGATAGCAGACATTGAAATCGAAAACAAAATAAAAATATTTTTTGAACGACCTATGTCAGCCATGATAGGGCAACATTATCTCAAAGTAATAGCTGATTGTTTGGTGGGTACACCTATGCAATTTAATAAGCCTAAAAAACCGTATTTTTTCTTGCAAGAATACAAAAAAGGGCGTGGTGATGATAAAGACCCTGAAGCGCAAATGCTCACAGCTATGCTCATTGCGCAATACCAAAATCAGGACAATTTGCCTGTTTTTGGGAGTTATGTTATCGGTAATAACTGGCGTTTTACTACCTTATATCAAAATCAATATTGTTATAGTAGAGAATATAATGCAGAAGTAGAACGAGATTTGCGACAAATTGTTGCAATGATTCGTAAATTAAAGACTTTTATTCTTCAAAGATAGTTTACAGAAAAAACGTCAGGTTTTAGAAACCTGACGTTTTTTGTATAAAACCTTCATACAATCTTTACAATCAATGTGCTGCTAACATTTTCTTATATTCGGTAGGATTATTTAAAATTTTGATGGCAGCCAATACACATTCGTCATTTTCAAAACCTGATTCTATCATGCCTTTACGGAAATAATAGCGTTTGATGATTTCGGTGGTCAAGATACGTTTGATTTCATCTTTTTGCTCCACTAATTCGTTGGCTTTCAATTCTTTTAATTTGTTTTGGATTAAGGTAAATTCTTTGGAAACCAATTCATAATTATGCTCATCTTCTACCACGTTTTTAAATTTAGAAAGTTCTTTTTCTGCGGGACTTTCGTATTCAAATTTTTTGGATAAAACAAAGGCTTTAAATTCTTGGTAGATATCATCAGTAACTCTGAAATTTCGAGCATCTGCAATTTTTTCATGTTTTAGTGCATATTCTGTGGCAAAATGGAAAATAATGTTTTGATTAATCAAGGCATTTGTTACCGTTTTCAAGGCTTCATTTTTGACATCAATGTCAGGCTCTATCCCCCCCCCATCATATACTGTTCGACCACTATGTGTTTTGAAGGGTTTTTTTAGGCTGTCAGGCACTTTTCCCACACTGCCATCAGGGTTGCGGTGCGAGTAGTCCAAGGCTTGAATACACCTGCCACTTGGTATATAATATTTAGCTGTCGTCAATTTTAGTTGTGTGTTATAGTTCAATGCACGAGTTGTTTGTACCAAACCCTTGCCAAAGCTACGAGCACCTACCACAATCCCTCTATCCAAATCCTGAATTGCACCTGCTACAATTTCGGAGGCACTTGCACTACGACTGTTTACAAGCACAGCAATCCGAATCGTTGTATCAATTGGGCTATCATGGGTAGGATATTTTTTTTGTGTACCTTCCATACGTCCACGAGTTTCGCACACAAGTTCTCCATTTTTTACCCAAGTAGAAACAATATTTACTGCTTCATGCAACAAGCCACCTGGATTACCACGCACATCTAAGATAATCGACTCTATATTAGGGTTTTTCGCTTTCAAATCAGTCATCGCATCACGTACTTCTTTGCCCGCATCTTGATAAAAATTGGTAAGCACAATCAGCCCTGTTTTGTCATTTATCATGCCATAATAAGGCACATTTTCCATTTTCACTTCTTTGCGAGTAATGCTGATTTTGCGTTTATCTTTTTCGCCAGGGCGTTGCACAAGCAATACGACTTGTGTACCTGCTTGCCCACGTAGCAGGGTACGAATGTCCACATTGTGTTTACTTTGAATGAGTTCATTGTCAATCTGAATCACCTCATCGCCAACTTTTAAACCTGCTTCTACGGCAGGGTCATCTTGATAAGCTTCCATGACGATGTATTTATCTTCTAATTCGGCGATGTTTGCCCCAATGCCCCCATACGAGCCTGTGGTCATAAAGCGAAAATCTTCTATTTCGCTTGCACTTATAAAGTTGGTATAGGGGTCTAAGGACTCTAACATACCATCTATGCCTGCACGCATGAAGTTGGTAGGGTCCACCTCATCTACGTAGTAAGCATTGATTTCTCGATAGAGCTTCCCGAAGATGCTCATATTTTTGGAAATCTCAAAATAATCATCTGTGCCTTTGGCAATATGCCCTACATTTAAGGTAGCAGCAAGCAGAATAAGACAATAAAATCCAAGCGTGGAACGGCGAGACATATTTTTGTGATGAATGATGTGTAAAGAATGATAGAGAAGCTACTTATCTTTATTATTGGAAACAAAAACAGCAATTTCTACACAAAGATAAAAAAACTATGCCAATTTCCTTTAAAATCAAAAAAATCTTTGTGTAATAAGGGTATTTCCTTATATTTGTCATTCTTAATTTTGCACATTTTATTTTTGTTTTCATGCTTTCTCTTGTTAATCTTTTTGCCAGTTGGAACATTAAACGAAGGATTCGTCAAATCGAATATTTTATGGCACATCCTGTAGCGGTTCAAACCGAACATTTTCAACGAATGATTCGGGCGGCAGCTTTGACAGAATGGGGAAAAGTACATAACTATTCTGATATTCAAAGTATTGATGATTTTCGCAAAAGTGTACCTGTTAGTCGTTACGAAGATATTTTTCCCTATATAGAACGCATGATGAAGGGGGAAAGCGATATTTTGTGGCATGGAACTGTGGATTGGTTTGCTAAATCTTCTGGCACAAGCAATGATAAAAGTAAATATATTCCCATTACCGAAGCCTCTTTACACGATTGTCATTTCAGAGCAGGGCGAGATTTATTAGCCATTTATTTTCATTTTCATAATCCAGCTAGTCGTATTTTTAATGGAAAAATTTTGTCTATTGGCGGAAGCCATGAGCCGCATCAGCAACATGAAAAAATTCGTTATGGCGATTTGAGTGCAGTTTTGCTCGAAAATTTACCTGTTTTTTTTGAATGGATACGCACACCGAGCAAAAAAGTAGCTTTGATGTCAAATTGGGAAGAAAAACTGGAGGCGATGTCTAATGAAGTGTTGCAAGAAGATGTACGAGCGATTGTGGGTGTACCTACTTGGACAATGGTTTTGATACAAAAAATGTTTGAAAAAAAAGACATTTCCGACCATAATCTTTCCCGCATTTGGGGTAATTTGGAGGTTTTTTTTCATGGAGGCGTTAATTTTGCTCCTTATAAGGAAAATTTTAAAGCTTTATTGACCCATAATATTCATTTCGTGAATATTTATAATGCTTCGGAAGGTTTTTTTGGCATACAACTTGTTAGAGAAGATGAAGATATGCTCCTCATGCTGGACTATGGCATATTTTACGAATTTGCTTTAGTTGAAGATTTAGCATCAAACTATCCTACTACCTATACACTCGGTGAGGTTGTGCTGCATCAAAGTTATGCAATGATTATAAGCACAAATGGGGGCTTGTGGAGATATATTATTGGCGATACGGTTACCTTTACCTCGCTTGTGCCACATAAGATAAAAATTACAGGCAGAACCAAACATTTTATCAATGCTTTCGGGGAGGAGTTAATGGTGGACAATGCGGAAAGGGGAATTGAAGAAGCCTGTAAAGCCACAAATGCCTTGGTCAAGGAATACACCGCAGCACCTATTTATTTTTCGGATACCGAAAAACGAGGGGGACATCAATGGTTGATTGAGTTTGAGAAATTGCCAAATGACCTCAAACAATTTGAAGAAGTACTGGATAAAACGATGCAAAGACTCAATTCAGACTATGAAGCCAAAAGAAATGGAGATATGATACTGAAATTTCCTGTTATTCAAGTAGTACCACAAGGCACATTTTATGCTTGGATGAAACAGCGAGGCAAGCTTGGTGGGCAGCACAAAGTGCCTCGTCTTTCAAATAATCGAGACTATATCGAAAATATTTTGGCATTACTTGTTATTAAATAAAAAAATCTTGTTAGTTTTAGCCCCGATTATCTTTTGGGCAAAATATTAAGATAAAAATGCCTACATTTGCGGAATCTTCCAAATATTCTGCCTATTTAGAGGTATTTAGATATTATTTTTTCTTAAACTTTTTCTCAACAGTCTTTAATTTCCATTTCTTGAAAAAAAACCCGTTTTTTCCTAAAATATTACGGAAAAATCGAATTAATTTTCAATCTTTGGAATGTAATTACGTTAGTATTACAAAACATGTTCGATTGTTTAGTTTCCACTAATAAATCGAAAGCGAAAATGATATTCCCATGAAAAAAATTGGATTTTTTACACTCATTATTCTATTGTGTGCCGCTTCGCAGGCGCAGTATCGCTACGGATATTTTAGAGTAGGTCTCTCTGCAGGAGCTACAAACTACTTAGGAGATTTGGACGATGACATCACCTTCAAATTTACGAAGCCCGGCGTAGGAATTGTTGGCGCATTTCGCTTCAACCCACATATGGAGGCTCGTTTCAATGTGTATCAAGGTTGGTTAGGTGCGACAGACAAAAATAGTATTGAAGGCGCACGTGAGAACAGAAATCTCAGTTTTCGTTCTCCTGTAACAGAGGCATCGTTCACGATGGCATATAGTTTATTTGGAATAGGCAGAGGCTTTCGTTTTCGCCCCAAATATAATCCGTATGTATTCACTGGCGTAGGCTTATTCAAGTTCAATCCACAAGCGCAACTCAACGGACAATGGTACGATTTGCAACCGCTTGGTACAGAAGGGCAATACCTAAACTCTGCTTCTCCAAGTGGAAAAGCTTATCCAAAACCTTATGCACTCACACAAGTATGTATTCCTGTGGGTGGTGGTGTGCAGATTATGTTGAGCAAAAATTGGGACTTGTATGCAGAGCTTGGCTGGCGCAAGACTTTTACCGATTATCTTGATGATGTGAGTTCTCGTTATCCTGATTTGAATGCACTTGCTGCTGCAAATCCTATCGCTGCTACTTTGTCAAATAGAGGTTATCCTTCTGTAGCTCGTTACAAGCGAGGAGACAATAGTCAATATGACTGGTATATTTATTCTAATGTAACCGCTTCATACATCATTGACTGGGTGAAATGTCCTAAGTTTAAGCCATTTAGAGGTAGAAAATTCTAATCATATATCTCTTTCCATAAAAAAACGTGCAGTTTATGCTGCACGTTTTTTATTTTACTTACAATATTTTTTAATCTTTTCATACGCCGATAAGTCTCCTATTTGCCCTGCATAACTCCAATCTAAACATGCACCATCGGTATCCCCTGCTTGAAATTTAATGGTTGCCCGTACATTATATCCTGAAGGGTCATTGGGTTTTTTATGGATTACTTCATTTATGTCAGAAACTGCACCGTCATAGTCTCTAATACTCAATCGTGCTTCTATTCGTTCAAACAAAATATCTTCATTGCCTGGCTCCAATTTCATGGCTTGTGTATAGTCATTAATTGCGCCTCGAGCATCAGAAAGTGCTATCTTTATTTTGGCACGTTGCCGATAAATACGAGGGTCTCTCGGGTGAGCTTGCATCGCGATATTGAGGTCGCTCATTGCACCAAAAGCGTCATTTACGCCTAACTTAGAAATAGAGCGGTGTAAGTACGCATCAGGATTATCTGCCCGTAAATCTATTGCACTGCTAAAATCCGAAACGGCTTCGGCATGTTTGCCCAGTTGTTGATAGGCAAAACCTCGATTAAAATAAGCAGCGTCATTTTGAGGGTTGAATTGCAGCACATACGCAAAATCTTTTGCAGCGTTTACAAAATCTTTTTTTTCTAAACGCTCACTTCCTCGCTTGAAAAATAGTTTTTCCTGTCCTAAAGCCATTAAGCTTATAAGACTCATCAATAAAAAAAATATTCCGTACTTTTTCATATAACTAAAAAATAAATGAAGTCTTGCTATATTTTTGAACTGCTACTTTTTTCAATCACAAAAATACGCAAGATAGATAGAACTTTTTTACACTTGCAAAGTTATATCTAGAATAATGAGACAATTATCATTCCAATTTGTGGAAATAAATGTGCTACAAAAATACTAAAAAATATTTATTTTATTGACAATGAATATCATCTCTTTCTTTGTATAAATTTAGCCTAATTGAATAAACCAACTGTTATGATAGAGCAAAGTTTTCCACATATCCACATAGATGCCCACACTAAAACACGCCCACAATATGTGATGGCAGGTCCTTGTAGTGCCGAAACAGAAACCCAAGTATTGCAAACTGCTAAAGAATTGGCGGCAATTGGTATAGATTATTTTCGAGCGGGCATTTGGAAACCTCGCACAAGTCCTGGCTCTTTTGAGGGCGTAGGCGTTGAAGGCTTGTCTTGGCTTGCCAAAGCCAAAACTTTGTATGGAATAAAGGTGGCAACCGAAGTCGCAACAGCGAAACATGTAGAAGAAGCCTTGACTGCAGGTATTGATTTGTTATGGATTGGCGCACGTACTACGGTCAATCCATTTGCGGTGCAAGAAATTGCCGATGCTTTGCAAGGAGTGAATGTGCCTGTTATGGTCAAAAATCCTATCAATCCTGATTTGGCTTTGTGGATTGGCGCAATGAAACGCTTGATGAATGTGGGGATTACGGACATGATCGCTTGTCATAGAGGATTTCATGTCTATGAAAAAACTCGCTTTCGTAATGCACCCTTGTGGGAAATTCCGCTTGAATTTAAACGTAAGTTTCCAGATATTCCCCTCATTTGTGACCCAAGTCACATTTGTGGCAATCGAGAAATGCTCACAGAAGTGGCACAAAAAGCCATGGATTTTGGATACGAGGGCGTAATTATTGAAACACATCCTACGCCAGATGCTGCTTGGAGTGATGCGGCACAGCAAATTACGCCTACCGTTTTTGCACAACTTTTGGCAGAATTGACAGTAAGAAAAACTTTTTCTGATGATATTTTTACCAATAGTAGGCTTTTACAAATTAGGGACGAGATAGATACGATAGACGAAAGATTGATTGAATTGCTGGCTGCACGTATGCAAACGGTAAGAAGAGCAAATACCCTAAAAGAAGAAAAAGGGCTCTCTTATTTTCGTCCTGACCGTTGGGCAGAGTTGCAAACGCATTGTAGTGAGGTAGCAGATAAATTAGGTATGAATCAAAACTTTGTAGTAAAGTTGTTTGATATGATACATTTGGAGTGTATTGGATTGGAAAAAGAAGGAAATATTTAACATTTTTAACCTAAAAATATGACACAAACAGAAACTATTACTTTGGGCGCAGGTTGTTTTTGGTGCGTAGAAGCGATTTTTCAACGAATAGAAGGTGTAATTTCCGTAGTCTCAGGCTATTCAAATGGCAAGTATCCTAATCCTACTTACAAAGAGGTTTGTTCAGGACTTACAGGCTGTGCTGAAGTTTGTCAGCTCGTATATGACCCTTCAAAAGTAGATTTAGCCTATTTACTACAAGTTTTTTGGAAAACGCATGACCCTACTACCCTCAATCGTCAAGGCGCAGATGTTGGTACACAATACCGTTCGGGTATTTTTTATCATACAGAGGAGCAACGTGTAATTGCAGAAACATATAAGCAAAAATTGACTCATGAAAAGGTATTTGATAAGCCGATTGTTACTGAAATTACGCCTATCAAAGATTTTTATGTAGGGGAAGAGTATCACCAAAATTATTTCAATGAAAATGGATCCCAGCCTTATTGTCGTTTAGTGATACAACCCAAAGTCGAAAAGTTTGAAAAAGTCTTTAAAAATCAATAAAATGAAAAAAGCGTCTAAAATCCATAAAGATTTTAGACGCTAAAAAAATATAGCTGATTATATCAATTCTATTTTTCTCTGTACCAATATTGCGTTCTGCCTACCATCGAAATGCCGATATAACCCCTAACTTTCAGCTTATCTGGACTCTCAAGCGTGATATAACATTTATAGGTTTTGCCCACAGTGGGGTCTGTAACTTCACCACCACTCCACTCGTTGCCCGATTTTGACAAACCTGTAACAACATTCATTCCGATAATTTTTTTATCTTTGCGATAATCGGTACATTTGTCGCAAATAGGGTCTTGCACTTCATTAGGTTCTTGAAATAGTTTGACTACTTTACCATAAAGTTTGCCGTTATATTCATATAATTCTATGATAGACTTTGGCTTATTGGTAACATCATCAATTGTCTTCCATTTGCCCAAAACGCTTTGCGCAAATAATTGTGTAAAAGTGAGGATACACATTAATGCGAATACAGTCAGTTGTTTCATTGTTCCTGAATAATTAAAAATGTAAAATAACAGCAAGATAATCTTGTTATGCAAAGATAACGGACTTTTTTGTATCAAGTTTAAAAATATCATAAAAAAGTGAACTTTATCAGATTATACGTGCTAAATATGCTTGAAAAAAAATATTCTCACTTGTGGCTCTTAATATTCATGTTGCTCTTTTCTGCTTGTGAAGGCATTTCGCAGGATACTACAAAAGTATATCTGCCATCAGAGCATTTCCCAAATCTAGCTTATCTCGTCAAAGATGCGCAGATATGGGATTATATGATAATGAATGAAGAAAGTATTTCATTCTATGCAAATGCAGAAGATAAAATGAAAAATCTACCGGAATGTCGCATTTATCAAAATGAATTAAAAGATTTTCAGGAATTAATAAAAAAATTGCCTGTTGATAGCATAGCAATATTATATACGCAAAAACAAAGTAATTATTTGAAAGATTTGCCCCATTTTTATAAGTATCTAAAACAGAAAGAAAGGAAAAAGATAAAACCTGATACAAATTTGCCTTTGAAAGGTTGGAAAATAGCTATAGACCCTGGTCATATAGAGAAAACCATGGAAATGGCACAAATTGAAGCTAAATTTATCAAAATGAAGCCTTCTGATGCCACAGGACTTGTTCCCATTTCTTTTAATGAAGCAAACCTAACCCTTGCTACCGCAAATTTGCTGGCAGAAAAATTGAAAAAAGTAGGCGCAGAAGTAATGATTACCCGCCCACAAGCAGGTATTGGTTTATTAGGTATTTCTTTTGAGGAATGGTATGAATCAAGGCGTTTTAGCGACCTTGTAGCCGAAATGTGTGCAGGAAGAATAGATAGTTCTTATATGACTAAATATTTTTTTGAAAATGATGCGACAAAGACCGATTGGTACGGGCGTTTGTACGTCCCAATAGATTTGCGCCTTAGAGCTGATAAAATTAACGCTTTCTCACCCGATTTATCGATTATTATTCATTATAATGTACATGGACCTAATTGGGAAATAAGAGATAGCGAAAATAATATGCAGCCCACTGATAAAAATTATACAATGTCTTTTGTTGCAGGTTCTTTTAAAGCGTATGAGTTAAACAGGCAAGAAGACAGGATTGCTTTTTTGCGTTTGTTGTTGTCAGATGATATTACAAAATCTATTGAATTATCAGATAAAATCACTTCCTCATTTGTGCAAACATTAAACGTACCTACTGTAACCGTAGCCGAAAATTTGGGCTATCTAAATAAATCCTGTATCTTGACGGAAAAGCCAGGTGTTTATGCCAGAAATTTAGGACTTACTCGTAATATAAAGGGTGTATTATGCTATGGAGAAAGCCTTTGTCAAGATAATATTACAGAGGCTGCATGGCTTAATCAACAATTGATACAAGCAGGAGATATGAAGACAAGTTCCCGAATCCGTATGGTTGCTGATGCCTACTATGAAGGCATTTTGAATTATGCAAAAAATAATGTAATTAAATAATTAGCCTATCAAAAAAAGCATGAAAACATATATTTCTATAGGTGATTTTGTAGATATAATATACAAAATTCAAGTAAAAGGTTGGATTTTTTTTCAAAAGAAATTGCAATTTTCTGCATCTGCACGTGCTATAAGTACCTGGGATATTGAAACTTTGCCGCCTACAAATTGGTGGATAATTCCTGCTATTCGCAGAAAATGGAATGAAAATATCACAGGTGATGCGAATATGTCTTATGATAAATACATAACTACACATTATCTTAAAGATAAGAAAGACCTAAAAATGCTTGTGCCTGCTTGTGGTACAGGTAGTCATGAACGAAAATTTATTGCTAATGAAAAAATAGCCTTCGTAGAAGGGTTTGACATCTCCCCTATTTGTATCAAAGAAGCGCAAAAAGAAGCTGAGAAATATCCATCTGTTTTGTTTCAATATCAAATAGCAGATGCTCATTCTCTTACTTTTGAAGATAATAAATATGATATTATCCTTTTTCATTCGAGTTTACATCATATAGATAAAATGGATTCTTTTATTCAAAAGATAGAAAAATCTTTGAAACCCGATGGAATATTAATTTTGCATGACTTTGTAGGCGCAAAACGTTTATACTGGACTAATGAACAGTTGAAAGCTTCAAATCAACTTTTGCAACAAATTCCTATTCCTTTTCGCACAAAATGGAAAACAAATACCTTGAAAAAGCATATTTATAGACCTGGTTGGTGGCGAATGTATATTTCAGACCCTTCGGAGGCAGTAGAATCTGATAGTATTATACCCACATTACATAAGTATTTTAACGTAATTGAGGAAAAGAAAATAGGTGGCGATTTATTACATCTCGTTTTGAAAGATATTTCGCATCATTACGTGTCTGATTTAGCAGAAACTAATCAAATATTATCGGATTTATTTGAAAAAGAAAGAGGCTATTTGAGAAATAAAACACAATCTGATTTTATGTTTGGGGTATATCAAAAAAAATAATGTTCCATATAGAACATTATTGTTAGATAATATAAGACTTTGATATTCCACATAGAACACTAATCTATTTGAGGAGATTGCCCCATATTTATTCTCGTTGCAATAATAGCTTCCTTATAGGTTGTTGCTATTTCAGTTAGCTTTTTATTGTGTTCAATGAGCTGCTCTATCAATGTTTTTTGGTCATTAATAATTGCTTCATATTCTTGCACTTTTGCTACAAGTTCTTGTTGAGTTAAATTTGAATACATGATAATTATAGTTAAAATCTGTTTTAAAGGAAAATGTTCCACATGGAACATTTTTATCTACTAAATGCTGAGTTTTTGTAGTGCTTCTTCTTCTGCTTTCCGCATCTCTTGAATGTCTGTTTCTTCATGGTCGTCATAGCCTAAGAGATGCAAAATCCCATGAATCATTACTCTATACAATTCCGTTTCAAATGAAATATTGTGAAGTATAGCATTTTCTTTGACCCTATCAATACTTATATAAATATCAGAAAGGATTTTTTTACTTTCAGGCTCATGATAATGAAACGTAATAATGTCCGTATAGTAATTATGTTGCAATTGTTCGAGATTTATCTTGTATAAATACTCGTCAGATACGAAAATATAGTTGATTTCATTCGCTTCGTAGTTGGCGTATAAAATTCTTTCCCCTATCCAAGCACGTATAATCGCTTTATTCTTGATTTGAAAATCTACATCTTCTGCATGAAAATGTATCTTTTTTGTAATTGTATTAATCTTTTGCGCCACTTTTTTTGCTGCTAAATATAAAAAGTCATGACAACTTCTCTACCTTGATGATTAAATTGAATCTTTTCTGTAAGATGTTCCATGAGAAATATGCCCCTTCCCCCTGGCTTATCTATGTTTTCGGGCGCAGTTGGGTCGGCTAAATTCTTATAGTCAAATCCCTCACCTTCATCTTTTACGCCTACATTCAGTTGATAGGCTTGTGTCAATTCAAAGTAAAGGTGTACTTTTTTATGGCTATCACCTTTATTTCCATGTTGAATCGCATTGTTTACTGCTTCAGTAACTGCAATCATTACGTTGCCAAAGATGTCATCTTTAAACTGAAGTTCGCTTCGATACTCTTCTATGAGTGTCTCAACCTGATGTATAACAGTTGGCAAACTATCTAATATAAGTTCTTGCCTTTGTCCTACTTTTATTTTTGTTTGCATGGTGTTTTATGTTTTGTTTTTGCAGATAATTACAGATAATAAATTTTCGCAGAAATTTAATCGCAGATTCAAGTAATAACATCAAACAATCGCATAGCCCGACTCCGCTCTTACTTCTGGTGAGTGGAAAGCTAATACTATATCTGATTTTAACATACCTTGATTTATCCAGTCTTCTGTAATATCCATATCCGTCCAATTCGCATAAATCCATACCTTGGATTCTATCCTAATTTGGAAGTGAAAAATAATCTCATGGACAAATCGTTTACCTTGCCAACCTACTCTCATCAATAAATACTCGTAATTATTGAGGTCTATGATGATTTTATTTTCGGTATCTGGCAAATTTACAGGTTTATACTTAGCATATTCTGCTAAAAAATCCTGTAAAATATTTTGATAATGAATAATTTTACTCATATTTGATTTTGTTTAATTAGAAAAATGTAACCATTCTACTGGGTCATGCGTAATTATCCAGCTCATTTTTATGATTGCATTTTTAGTAGCTTCATGATATTTATCTTTTGCTGCCATATCCTTACTTATTCCCTTCTATTTTTTTGAAATATTGTTCGATGAGATAGATGAAATCGCTAGAATACTCCATTTTAGAAGTTTTTAGTAATTCTTGGCGCAACTTATTCTTATATTCTTCTTGTGTAAGCTGTTCAGGTGCTTTATGGTCTAAGTCTTTGCCGGTATTTGATTCACGTTTTTCTTCGTATTCACGCTCACGTACAGACTTGTCTGCCTGCAACAGACGAGATAAAATTTGCTGCTGACGCATCATGGTTTGTGCGGTCAATTGTTTGTTAAGCAATTCTGTTTCAGTTTCTTGCATTTGCTGTTGCACTTTTTCCATATCTCCCAACATTCCGCCTGAACCTTCTTCTTTTGCTTTGTCGTGCATTTCTTTCAGTTGTTTGCGCAAAGCCTCCTGCTGTGCAGCCATTTCTGCCAATTTTTGCGGGTCTGTCTGTCCACCATTCATCATAGATTGCATCATGCTATTTAGCTCTCCTTGCTTTTTACCCATCTCTTTCATGCCTTGTCCCTGCCCTTTACCTGGTTTATTGCCAGGTTTTTGGCACATGCCACTGCCCGGATTTTGCTGTTGTGCTTTCATGGCGGCTTGTATTTGTTTCATTACATCAGAAAGCATATTTGCCAAGTTATTGATACTTGTCATCGCAAGTTGCTGTTCTTTTGTGGTCATCGGGACATTTTTGTTGCGGAAATGTGTTTGAGATTGCTTCATCGCTGTTTGTATCTTCGCACTTTCATCCATCACAAACTGCTTAATTTGGAAAACTTGTTTTGCCAAAGATTCTAAGCTATCTTTGACTAATTTCATGTCGTCTTGTAGCTTTTTCTGCTGCTGACTTTTGTCTTTCAATGCAGGGTCGCCATATTTCAATGCGTTCACTTCATTTCTCAAATCTTCTTGGTCAAAAGAAAGTTTCAAAAGATTTTCTAATAAATCTCTCAAATGTTCTAAATTCTGCTCATCTTGCGACTGTTGCGACTGCATTTGCATCGCACTCAATTTATCGGACATTTCCTTCATCTTTTTAGCCGCTTTTTTCTGCTTTTTAGACGCACTTTGCTTCGATTGACTGGATTTTGACTGCTCTCCTTTTTCTTGTTCATCGCCCGATTTATCCATTTCCTCTTTCGCATCTTCCATATCTTCTTTGGTTTCCTCACCATCTTTTTGCAATTCTTTCATTTTGTCTTTATCTGGCGTATTTGTTTTTTCCTTTTTATCGCCTAATTCCTTCATGTCTTTATTAATTTCTTCCATTTGTTTGTTCAAATCATTCTGCATTTGCTCCGCTTGCTTCATTTCTTCTGGTGTTTTTGCCTTCTCCATTTTATCATTGAGCATCTCTTGTTTTTGCTGCAACTGGTCTAATTTATTTTTTAACTCATCTATTTTTTGTTGAACTTCTAACTGTTTCAATAACTCCATCGTTCTTTCAATGCTTTTTTCAATTTCTTCATTTTTCATTTCCATGTTTTCCATTTTTTCTTTAATCTGCTCTGGCGTAAGTTGTTCCATTTTCTCCTGCAATTCCTTCATAAACTTCTCCATTTCAGGATTTTTTAGTTCCTCCATGAGCTTATTCAACTGCTCAAATTTTTTCAAAGTTTCCTCTGAAATCATCTGATTTTGTTGCATTTCGTTCTTATTTTGCTCCATTTGCTTTTGCATCTGCTCCATTTTTTCAGACATAGATTTTTGTTGGTCAAGGAGTTTTTGCGCTTGTTTTTTATCGTCAAAAGAAAGTTTTTTCTGGTCTAATAACTTCTCTTGCATCTTTTTATATTCATCTGCCAACTCTTTTGCCTGTTTTTGCATTTCTTCCAAAGACTGTTTTACATCTTCTTGCTTGTCCGCAATTTCATCATATTTTGCATCTAAGGTTGGATTTTTGACAGTAAAAATGGCACTTTTGGAAGATTTATTGCCTGTAATGCCATCATTGTCCCAAACTTCTACATAGTATTCCAATTCATCGCCCGATTTCATGCCCAATTTTGTCAAATCTATGTTGAAATTAAGGGCTTGAATGAGTGTTTTTTGTGCAAGCGACAAAGGATAAGCACTGTATTGCTTGCTCGTAGCTGAGTTGCCCGCCGATTTTGTGGTACGATAAAACAAAGTCATTTTAGAAAAACCATAATCATCACCTACTTCTAAACCCAAAGGCAAATTCATTTCCTCATCTACAACTAACTCACTATTAGGCGAAGAAACATAAATAGAAGGAAATCTATCTTCCAAAATATTGATTTGATAACGAACCGTATCTATATTTTTGATGTCTTCTTTCGAGGTCAAGGAAAGAAAATATTGCATATCTGACAAGATAGAACGGCGATAGCTAAGGCTGTTTCCATTTACTGCAAACTTCGCAGGCACATTTCCGACCACAAAATAGCCATCTGCCACATCTCCTTGCGCTTCCATTTCCCAAGAAACAGTACTACCTTTTAATACTTTAACATCGCCAATGTTTGGCTCTAATTCCTGTATGCCCAAGCCTGTATAACTCGGATTTGTT
This sequence comes from Bacteroidota bacterium, assembly GCA_013298365.1. Taxonomy (GTDB): domain Bacteria; phylum Bacteroidota; class Bacteroidia; order J057; family J057; genus JAAFHL01. The sequence goes on from JAAFHL010000016.1 coordinate 25,578, forward strand.
ACGGTAATTTTGAAATTTTTGATGAAAGGACGTTTAATTACATGAACTTTAAACTCGTTTGATTTTACTTCGGGATTGCCGATATAAAAACTAAAATCTTCTTTTACATCTGCAAAAGTATATTGAAAATCTTTGGGGCTATCTTTTTTGAGGTTGTAATCTATAAAATCTTCTTCTTGCGACTTTTTGATAAAAATAGACAATTCCGCAGGTAATTCACGTCCATCTACTTTGATTTTGAGGGGAACTTCTTCGCCTGCAACTACCTTTGTTGGCACACCTTCTACTTGAATATTAAATGGCGGTGGCGGAATGAATTTTTGGTTAAAATTGAGCAAACGATAACTGCTTGCGCTCAATAAATCGGGGTTGAAAAAATAAACGCCGCCAAACAGAAAAACAATCAACACTAACCATCTCAAATATTTAAGATTCACATTTAGATTGATGGCAGAACTTAGTCGAACAGGGGTGATTTCGGCTGCTTTTACCTCAATTGCTGCTGCTAATAAAGTATTGGGTTCTGGCTTTTGCTTTCGCAACTGCAAGACATTCAGTAGTTTATCATTTATGGTAGGAAAATGTTTGCTGACAATATCGGCAATTTGAAAGTCGGAAATGGTGCGAGCAATATGCAGCAGTTGCGTAACAGGATAGACAACCATTGTGGCTAATACGCCAACAAAAATAGCCCCTATCGTATATACAATCCCTGTGCGCACTTCGGGTCCGAAGCCAAACAAGCCTTCACTCAAAAGTGCAACAAAAAGCATTGCGCCTGTTAGTACAATCATAATGAGCGAGCCACGCAAAATTTTATTTACATAAAATTTGCGCCGAAATTCGGTAAGTCTTTGGTCGAATAATTGACTATTTTGCATAATAATTCAAGATATATAATACAGCATAAAAAATATTGCTCCTTTTCATGCTGAAATATGAAGGAGGATAGTATGTATGTTTTTTAACCTCTATTATACGTTTGTGGAATAGATAATGTTACCACTATTTTATAAATAATGAGGATAAGATACAAAAGTACAACTTTTTAGCTATGTGAACAAAAAACAAGAAAGCACTTTATCATATAGATAAAATGCTTTCTTTCCATTAGCAATAAATATTTATTTTAATATTTGCACTTCTACCCTACGATTCTTTTGTCTTCCTGCCGCTGTTTTATTGTCTGCAATCGGTTTTGTATCGCCATACCCCTCAATTTCAAAGCGGGTATAAGCAATACCTCTGCTCACAAAATAATCTCTTACCGCCTCTACCCTACGGGCAGAAAGTACGACATTTGCAAGTGGGTCACCTACATTATCGGTGTGTCCACCCATACTCAACCTAATTTGCGGATTTGCAAGTAGGTAATTTACCACCTTGTTAAGTCCGTCAAAAGAAACCGATTTCAAGGTACTTTTGCCTGATTCAAATTCGATTGCCTCAAATGCACTACGAATTTCGATAGGTGGTGGCGGTGGGCAACCTTTATACTCGATAACGCCTGGCACACTTGGGCAAACATCTACATTGTCAAAAATGCCATCTCCATCTCTGTCAGGACAGCCGCCTGTTTGAATCGCACCAGGTATCGTAGGACAAGCATCGTTTTCGTCCTCAACCTCATCATTATCTGTATCGGGGCAACCTGCAAATTTCGCAAGTCCAAAGGTATTAGGACAGTCATCTTTGCTATCTTGTACACCATCTTTGTCTGTATCAGGACAGCCATCAAATTGTGCAAGACCTGCTATTTTCGGACATTTGTCTTTGTTGTCTTGAATGCCATCTTTGTCTGTGTCTGGACAGCCATCAAATAGGGCTATTCCTGCATCATTTGGACATTTGTCTTTGTCGTCCAAAATACCATCTTTGTCTTTGTCGCCTACTTCTTGTGGACAACCTTTGTTTTCGACTACGCCAGCAATGTTAGGACATTTATCTACATTGTCCAAAATACCATCTTTGTCCGTATCAGGGCAACCTTTATCTTGTACTAAACCTGCAACTTTGGGGCAGTCATCTTCTTTGTCTGCTACGCCATCGCCATCTGTATCAGGGCAACCTTTAAACGCAGGAAGCCCTTTTTCATCAGGACAAGCATCTTCTTTGTCCATAATGCCATCATTGTCTTTGTCGGCACAGCCCTTGAATTTGACAATTCCTTTTTCATCAGGACAATTATCATCTTTATCAGCAATGCCATCATTATCTTTATCAGGGCAGCCTTTAAGTTCTTTTGAGCCTTTTACATCAATACACTCATCATTTTTGTCAGAAACGCCATCATCATCTTTGTCAGGACAACCATTGAAATCCGCTTTTCCTGCCACTTCTGGACACTCATCTTTGCTATCTTCTACCCCATCAGCATCTTTGTCTGGACAGCCATTAAATATTTCCAAACCTGCGACCTCAGGACAAGCATCTTTGCTATCTTCTATGCCATCTTCGTCTTTGTCTGGACAACCTTTGAATTTTTTAAGACCTGGTACTTCAGGGCAAACATCTTTTTTATTTTTGATGCCATCTTCATCTATGTCTTTGTCTTTGCGGAATGCCAAAGGAATATGGAACCCAACATGGAAATTCAATCCTTGCGCCTCATTTCGGTTAAACATCGAAAATAGATTGGAAGAACCCACCATCATATTGACGGGAAGGAGCGGAATTGCAGGCATTCTAAGGGCAAAACCTACCTGCGTTTTGTAATAATTATCAATAGAAATGGGGACAGCAAGGCTTATATGTCTGTTTTCCCAACGTGGCGTAATGCTAAAATTAGAAAGTACATGAATACTTTGTGCTTTATTTGGGCGTTGAAAAGCAATATAAGGCATGAAATTGATGTAAAAATTCTTCCAAATATTGTAATCAATTTGTGCAGAAAAAGCCGTAGGTAAAGCCATTCTGTATTTACCTGTATTTGGCGTAAAATTAAAGAAACTGTTTAAAGAATCATTAAAAGAACCCAAACTTGAGGCATTGAAGGAAAGGGGGATACTGTCTATTTTGGGCAAAGTGAAATTCCCTGTTCCGCCATATTGCTTATAAGAAACATGTCCTATATCCAACAACGACAAACCTACCCGCAATTTATACTTGTTTTTTTCCATCATTCTTTTGGTTTTTCCATTGCTTTGATATTCATATTCGGCAATTTTTGGACGATATTCATATACAAGACCCACATCTGCGCCCCAACCTGATGGAAATGTATTTTTAAGTAAATCAAAATTTATGACATCTTGATTGATATTTGTACCTGCTAAAGATGAAAGAATTGTACTGCCACCATATTGTGATTGAATGGTAGTGATATTCATGGTAGAGTCATTGTTAAACTGCATATTCAACTTTTCATTGTATAAATAAGCAGAAGCAATGCCTTGCATCAATTTTCCTGTTACGCCCACTTTCAAAAAGTGCTTGCCTTTGTCTAACACAACTTGCCCATATGTCAGCGCAAATTCATTGTACAAATTGGTCGCAATACGAGATTTGTCAGAATTGAAGGGAAGATTATAAATGCTGGAATCTCTAAAAGAATCATAAATCCCATTAGCAATTATGCCCGAAAAATTGTCACCATTTACCAAAAAACGATTTCTATATGTGAAAGCAATCCCTATTTTTGGGGTAATTGTGGTCAGAAATGAAATAGGACCATAAATATCTTGATTAAAATAGGCATTATAGCGTTTACTAAGTGAGGAATCCTTGCCCGAATAAGTATCTCTATCCACAATGCTATCTTGTCTGAGGTCTTTCCAAAATGTGCCATTACCAATTCCTTTGCCATTATAATGTAAAAAATTGTTGGACACATCAAAGCTATAACCGCCAAGATTGACATCAAAGCGTAGGCGATTATCAGCAACTGAGGCGGGCTGCGTGTATAGCCCATAAGTCCCTGCATAGTTGCTTGATTGAAAGCCCAAAAAATTTTGTGAAAAAGAAAGTTCTTTTGTTCCTATTAAAAAAAGAAGAAGAAAAATTTTGTAAAAATGCTTCATATTTGAATGTGTATAGATGCTGATTTTTGCTTAAAAAAGCGAAAATTATATAGAGAGAATGGTATTTTTATTTCAACTTGCAACATAACGAAAAAAAAGGGGGACTTGCAATTAATTGTAGTTAAATAG
>JAAFHL010000160.1 GCA_013298365.1 Bacteroidota bacterium
CCCTCATACAGTTTTACGCCCTGAATAGACAGGTATTTATTGTCATTTACCGTAACAACACCTGCATCATATATATAAAAAGTGGCTGAACCTACCAGCGCATCATCAATATATGCCTGCCAAGTATAACTTCCTTCTTTCCAAAAATCGCCTGCTTCGTCATTTCCCCAACCTTCACGTATGTAAATGATATTCTGCTCGGGCTTGATTTCACGACTTGCATCTATCATTCCAAATTCTTTTTGGTCAGCATTATTCAATACTTTTATTTGAATTTTGGCATTCCAACTTACCTCATCAAACTTTTTGTTATAAAATGAGAACTCACTATAGACATAAGAGGTCTCCATACGGTCAAATACACGCCTGTATTTTTTCTGCCCATCGGCGAGCCACTCTGTTGAAGCATATACTTTTAACTCCTTGAACTTGAATTTAGATGTTTCTGACATGTTATATAGTAGATAATGAAAGATTAATCAGTATTATTTTTTAATTAGCGTAAGTAAAATTACAAAAGGCAAAATTAAATAAAATTTTCTTTGCAATAGAAAATATTTTCTATTACAAAAGAAATTATTTATGGCTGGCAAATATTGGCAATTTTATTATATGAAATAATATTTTCAGCGTAAACTCATGCATTTTCCCGTTTTTGGGGACTTCCCACTTGTGGCGCAGGGAATCATGACCGTAGTCCCCAAAAACACAACAAAACAACTTGCTTGTTTTACCTGCAATCTACTCAATAAATACTTTTCCGTATTCTTTTCTATCCTTAACAATTACCTCGTAAAAATACATGCCTTTTGGCAATTTCCCTACAAAAACCTCCGATTTTACGCCTACTATTTTTTGTTGTAGTACTTCTTTTCCCGATATATCAAATAGAGAAAAAGCAGTTTCTTGCGTAATGGTAGGCATTTCGATATATAGCCTGTCTTGCGTAGGATTGGGATATACTTTTACCTGCTCACTGATGACTGATAACTGGTAACTGTATCGCAAGCCGAGCCTACAAGCGCGCCGAGGCGGTAGTTTGGGAAATTCGGGAGACCAAATGCCATGATTTTTGGGAGTTGTACACTGTGTTGCTGGAAATCGCAAGCTATGCCTGCGCTATCTGGAGAGTTGATAACATGAAGTCTATCGGTAGAGTTTGTAGCACTAAGGTATATCTTCCCATTAGGGGCTCTTACTCCCATAAAAAATGTGGTTTTGCAGATAGGAGTTGGGGAGTAAAAGCTATCATATGTAGCAATATGCTGTTTTGAAGAGGTTATAGAAATATCATACAAATCATACTGGTATAAATCTATTCCCGTAGATAAATACATATATTGAGAATTAGGCGAAAACATAACACAAGTAAGGTCATACTGCCCTTTAACTCCTTGCGTTTTTAGATATTGGTTGTAACTTAGTTCTCCAGTACATCTATCAAAGTCAAATATAAACACTTTTTCCCTTACCCAGCCACAAGAATGTACATATTTTGAGCCATCAGGTGCAAAACCGCTTTGGTCTGGTCCATTTGACATGACATGCATCGTTGTGTCATTAAAACTTTGAATATAGGGACCATGTAAACCGTCCGCTTGTAACAAAAACTTGTAATATTTATCTGCATAAAAATCAGGCTTAATTATCCACCAATCTTGTCCATTAGCATGTTTGCAAGCGGTTATTTTGCCAACACTTAATTGCTTATTACTAAGAATAGGCAAGTTTTTTTGCATAACATATCCTTTTCCACTATCTCCATTTATATCAATAATACTATATAAAAAATTATTAGCATATGGTTCGCCTGTTATAAAAATGGTTTCATGGAATAAGTAATATAAGTTTTCATTTTCAGGTGCAGACAAAATAAGTGTACCTTGCAGATTACTTAAACCATCGTCTGCAAATTGATAGGTATAACTACAAGGACTTAAATCATTGCCATTTTGCATTGTATCATTTTGTTTATTCATAATTACAGCACCATTCGTATAAAATAAAACAACCCCATTTTTATCACTTAATATGGCATTATTAGATAAAAAGTCTATTTTTGTAGCAAGGGGGTATCTATATTAGGCTGAGAGTGAAAGGCGGTATCAAATGATATTCTTGTCATCCCATAAAGTCCTCCTATACCAAACTCATATCCTACAATCCAATTTGCATCTTCCTTTTGAGCATATGTAATTGTACTAAAAATTAGCACTGAAAATAATATATATAAATATTTCATAGTTGTATATATAAAATGTAAAATACGAAACACAATACAATAGAAATTGTACTGCATTTCGTATTAAAAAGATAGTTATTCTATGATAAGTTTAGTTGTATAGTTAGGATGTTCTTGCGAAATAATCCTAACTTGATACATGCCTTTTGCTAATTTTCCAAGTGGAATATTAGTAGATATTTCATTTGCAGAAATCGTATAAAATAATACATTTCTTCCCACTATATCATACAAGAAAAATTGCCTATTGACCTCGCTTTGGGTACTAAAATCTATAGTTATATAGTCCTTTGCGGGGTTGGGATAAATATTTATATAAGATTTATTTGAACTGATAGGGTTATGTTTCCGCCAACTTATATTTTGACTTGCACAAACTTCTGTATCGTAATATAATTCAAAAGGATAGAATAAGGCATATAAGCTACGAGCTTTATATACACCTTTCCCGCCCGTATAAGGGCATTGATGAGCTATATTGTCTATTATATTTATTTGATTTTGTGAAAAATTATATTCAGCCTTAGCTATCGTATTAAGATATATCTCATTTATAGCTTTTTCGTTACTTTCAAATAAGGCATTATCAATAACTGCATTATTTTTTGTGTCTATTATTATAGATTGTACTGAATGATAAGCATTTACTTGTTCTGAGACTGTTGTGTTTTGGATTTGCAAGTTTTGTATAACAAGATTCAAGCTATCATTGCCTTGTAACACACTACTATCATTAGTAGCAACAAACAAGCTATCTGTTAAGCGCAACTGCTCTTTGATTACTTCAATATTTTCTTGTATTGTTTGTAATTGTAGAAAAAGCTGATTTTCTTGTATCTCTTTCTGGTCTTGTTCTATTTCCGTAAATTTCCCTACGCTATTGTTAGTATTATCTGTATAGAAATCATAGATAATGCCATTAGCAGGTAAGAAATTTGGGTTTTCTTGCAATTTTTTGTACAAATATCTATCTGCACTATATTGTAATTCTGCTTGATATAGAGAATCTACAATGCTATCATTTGCTGTAATATAGTCAAAGTTTGTAATGCCTTCACCTATAATATTTGCGCTCCCCCCACATTCAGTAGAACTACAACCATTATCGACTCCGCCAACAGGGTCTATCCATCCTGAAGGAAAGGCATTTGTGGTAAATATAGGGTTAGTACCATCAACAGGCATATAAGACAATAAATAATTACCAAAATTTTCTGCCCCAAACGTACTCCCATAAATCCCTCCATTCGCAGTCCACATATTTCCTGTATGGTCTTGTTCAAAAATAAAAGAAGAAGGATTCACATACAGCCCCCAATAATGCTCTCTCATTTCATTGCCTATTACCTTATTTTCTGCGTGGCAGTCGCCTCGAAATTCAAGCCCCTTTGTCGTTTCATTAGTAGTATTGCAAGAAATCGTATTTTCGTAGCTATCTTGATAATACATACCTACATACGCATTTCCGCCATTTCCTGCATTTACGCCCCTAATACCATTACACCCAAAATACCCATTCGCTGTTGCAGAAACATGTATGCCATACGCATCAAAAGGTGGCACTACATTCATATTGATGTGGGCATTTTGATAGACTTTTATGCCTTCTGCCATAGATACTTCTATGCCGCTTCTGGCATTTTCCATTTCTATGCTATTGCCATAGATGTGGGTAGTAGCTCCCGAACTCCAAGCTCGCAGCAAAATCCCCCTTGAACTTACCGTTGGGTGGGAGTTCCTGCTTGTGCGTAGGCATTGAGCGTACTCCCGTCCAACCCAAGCGCAAAAAGATTTTTTGTTTACATGATATTTCATATTAGATGTGAATAATAAATGAATCTTATGATTGGAAGATGCAAAATAAGAGAAGCAAGGTTCTTGTGTGTAATCATAACAAGCAAATAAAATGTTTAAAAAATTATATAAACAGCAAGAGAAAGACAATGTTATAATTTCCCCAAAGGTAAAAAAGAAAAATAATAAAGATAAATTTTTGCAAGAAAAAAATATTTTTATTGTGTTAGCTGCGGTTTAATCTCATAATCCAAACTTAACAACAAACGCCACCAAAGTCCAAACTCCGATGGCGTTTATTTTTAAGTATAAGTTACAAAAAAACTAATAAGATAATTTAGTATTAAAAAATGATTATCATGTAGTTAGTATAACTTTCAACTCTCCACTTTTAACTATCAACTACTTACAAATATGCTTTGATTGTTCAGTCTTTGCAAACTTTTACAGCTAAAAAGTCGCTATCTGTGGAAGTCTGCGTGAACTTACTCCCGATTCATTCTTACAATTTTGGGCAAAAACTTGCCATGCACTTCCACCAAATCCCTTTGCGCTTCCATTACCATTTCTATGTCTTTGTACGCCAAAGGATTTTCTTCCACGCTACCGCCAATGAGTGTAACACCCGCTTGTGAGAGCATTTTTTTCAAAGCCGAAGCAGTCGTATTTTCCTTTGCTCTTTGTCGGCTCATTGCCCTACCCGCCCCATGCGAAGCCGATTGCAAGGCATTTTCCACGCCTTTTCCCATCACCAAATACGCCGCCGTTGTCATGCTGCCAGGAATGATGCCTAATTCGCCCAAATGCGCAGGCGTTGCCCCTTTTCTATGCACAATCACTTCTTTTCCATCAGCCATTTTTTCTTTCCAAGCAAAATTATGATGGTTTTCAATTTTGGCAATCGGTTTGATTTTCAAGGCTTTGGCAAGATTTATGTGAATACGGTCGTGGCAGGCTTTGGCATAATCGCCTGCAAGATTCATGCTTAACCAATATGCTTGCCCTGCTTCACTGTTCAAATCTAACCAAGCCAGTTGCTGTGCCTCTCTCGGCAATTTGCAAGTATCCATGGCAATTTTGGTGTAATGCTGTGCGATATTTGCGCCAAGCCCTCGACTGCCTGAATGAGACAAAAGTGCCAAATATTTGCCCGCAGGCACATTCAAGGTGTTGTTTTCGTACAACTCTATTTCGCCAAATTCCACAAAATGATTACCACTTCCCGAACTTCCCAACTGCCTAACTGCTTTACTATGAAGCCTTTTGAGGAAATCTGTGGCTTGAAAAATTGGATTATCCAATACTTCATGTTCTTGCGCAAAAGGTAAATGTCCTTCCATGCCAAAATGTGTAAATTCTTTCAATGCCTCTTTGATTTGAAAAGAAAAACGCTGGGCAAACTTTTCATTTTCCTCAAAAATAGACAAAGCCATGCGGCAGCCAATGTCCACGCCCACACCAAAAGGAATGACAGAATTTTCGGTAGCAAGTACGCCGCCGATGGGCAAGCCATAACCTGTGTGCGCATCGGGCATGAGTGCACCTTGCAAGGAAATGGGCAAAGACATCGCAATTTCCATTTGTTTTTTGGCAGAATAATCAATCTCTTTGCTGCCATAGATTTTGAGTTGTCCTGTTTGTTGCAAAAGGGAAAACGTCTTGAAATGACATTCTGCTACCTTTTTGTCAGAAAACAAAGCTGCCACAGGACTAAATATTTCGTCTTGCAAATAATTGTCAGGATTTTGCAAGACATCTGTTAAAATGTTTATCAGTTCGGCTTTGCTGTGATGTTTGAAGTACTTAGAAATGATATTGATAAGCAAACTTCTTGAGGTATTGTCAGTATAGCCGATTTTGCTGAGTTCTTTGGTTTTTAATGTTGCCATTTTTTGTGATTTCTCGCAGATTTTCGCAGATAAAGACCGCAGATTTTCGCAGATTATTCCATTAAATCCTGCCAATTTTTTGTTTTTAATGGATTTTTGTATTGTTCTTTTTCCTTGTCATTGCGCCATTTTGCCGATTTACCTCTGATATGACAGAGTTTTCCACGAAGGTTTCTGCCGTCAAGATAATCGCCAATGTAGTCTAATTCACTTTCCAAATCGCCATCTACCATTTTGGTATGCGTAATCATATTTGCTTTGATTTTCAACACAAAACGCCAAGGTTCATTGAAAATGTATTTTGTAACAAATTTGTTTTTTTCCCATTTTTGATTGGGGTAAAAATGAATCTTTTCTGCTTCTGTGAGTTTGTAGGTGCGACTTTCCCATTCATACGCATAAAACTCTTTCAAAAGTTGAAGCCTTGTAAGATATACATTGCCTCTTTTGCGTTTTTTCTTGCCTCGAAACGATTTGTCATGGTCGTATTGAAATGTGTTGATTTTATCCAAAAGCGTTTGGTAAAACTGCCCATATTTGCTTCTCGCCACATCTTCTCTTACCACAAAAAAACGCACCCAGCCCTTGCGATAAGGCTCTTTCAAAGGCACAAGTGGCAAGTTTCTTTTTTGTTGATAAAGTATTTTTTCTTTTTTGTCCAAAGCACGCAGTTTTCTATCAAAATCCGTTTTTACCAGCCGTTTTCTACGGCGTGCGGATTTGAGGCGGCTACATGCAATGAACAAGGACAAATCATTTGTGTCCATGCTTTTTTGTTACTAAAAATATAGGAAAGCATAACTATCAACTTTCCACTATTAACTTTCAACTTTATCCTTTACGTGTAGGATATAACGATTCCATTAGGCAATAAAGCCTTTGCACTGCGGGTATGGCGAATGGAATATGGGTGATTTTTCGGGGTGGGTTTCCGAAAAGCTAAGGCATAACATCACATTCGCCAATTAAGCCATGGGTGATATGTAAGTAAAACGGTTCATAATAGCCTCCTTTTTTGTAAATGGTGGAACATGGTGGGTTTATACGGAAGGAAATGAGAAAAGTTACTGTTTTTGAGAAATATTTCGTAAAAAATGAAAATCTTTTCGCAGAAAATCATTTTTTCTACGAAAAGCTGACGATTGACCTTATCAAGCTACTGACATTTTGCCATAAAATAGTTCATATAATTTGCTTTCGATTACTTGTTGCCCAAGATTCGTTTCTATTTGTGCTTTGATAAAGGCTTTGATTTGTGGCTCTGCATCTTCATACAGTTCCATTTCTTCCACAATGAGCGGCATATAGACTTTGGAAATAGGCGTATTATTGCTACTAAACAGCAAATTGCTGCCCAAAATGGTATTAAACGCTTTTTTATAAAGCGATTCTTTGTCTTTTGCGTCTGCTGTACAATAAGAATATACTTCTTTGATACTCACATCTTCATTTTGTCGAATCGAAAATACATACTCGTCTATTTTATCATATAAAGCCTTAATGAGGTGCATGTCAGCACATAAATGCTGCTCGGAAAGAATTTGAGCATAGATGGAAATTTCGGAAGTAGTTTGCGTTTTTGCCATGTTTTTTAACACAACAACAGGCTTTACTTCTATGGGTTTAGGCATAAGTTCCTTCCCATAATCTTCATGAAATTTAGGCAGCACTTGTACATAATATTGAATAGAGCCGCTCAGGGGTTGCGAAAAAACTTTGACATAGCCTTTTGATTCAGCCTCAAGCATAATTGCCTTAAAGCCTCTGCCTCGTGTGCCAGAAGCAGGAGGATTATAGTTCGGCATGATTCGGCGCATGGCAATCGCTATATCGCTAAGGGTTATTTTCTGGTCGTCAAAAGTTGGGCTACTAATGGCGGCTTTATAAAATAAGTCCAAAGATTCTGCCATTAATTGCGTTTTGTTTTCATTGAGTTTTAAGGGATTAAACAAACTGATTACTAAGCCATTATCGGTTTCAGTACACTCAATTACACAATCATTTTTTGCTTTTTCCCATAATCCTTCCCAAGTTTTAAAATTATATTCTGCCACATTAAATTGCGCATCATTACTTTGAAAATATTCTTTTATTTGCCAATCATATATTACTTCCTCTTTTGCAGAAAGTGCAGAGAGAGCCGCTTTGAGTTTGCCATATACAGACCGACCAGCTATGTTGCTTGTTGTCAATCCATTAACGCTTACACCTCCCATTTCACTTAGTTCTTTTTTATCAATAAATCCTTCATAATCAATCACCTCATCACAATATTTTTGCCATATTTCTTGCCATTTTTCAGTTTCAGAAATAACAATTACTCGTTTATTTAAGCTACGAAGTTTTGAAAAAAGGGCGGTATAATCGCTGTAATCAATACATAAAATATAGGTATCTATATGACTCTGCATAAATGCCGTTTCTAATACATCTACCGTAAGCCTGACTGATGCTTGTGCTGTATTTTGCATCTCAAAAAAAGGTAATTCGAATAATTCGACCGCATTTTCCGACATTTCTTTTTTTATAACATTGTAACGTATTGAATCTACGTAGGCTTTTTGAATCAATAAACGCCCATACTGCCGAATTTTGTTCGTAAACTTACCGACCTCAAACGACTCATTCAAAGCCGTAAAGTCCATAAAAATAGCGATTTGCGCTATTTGTTGAATGTTTCTACTCATAAATATTTGCCGTTAATCCAGAACACACTTATCCTAAACCCTCAAATAGATATACAAATCTTCTTTCACAATATACGAGAAGCTTGTACTTATTTCTATTAATTAATAAGGAACTTAGCTATAAACCACATAAAGATATGCTTATCCCGTAAGCATATTGAATATCCTAATTTTGCCGTAATAATACAAGATATGTAACAATCTGTTTTATTTACAGCCCTGCCCTTAAGGGCAGGGCTGTAAATAACGTAGATTTGACTAACAAATATTTGCCCAATAAATGGGATTCTTGCGTAAGTTCTATCATTCACATTTCGTACTTAAAATTGCCTTATACTTTTTTGCCCAAGACGCTACTTCTGTACGAATATAAATTAATCACAATATATAAACAAGACGAAAAAGCTAATAATGCCGAACCGCCATAACTAAAAAATGGTAATGGAATACCAATAACAGGCACAAGCCCTACCGTCATACCTACATTTACCAATACATGAAAGAAAAAAATGGACGCAGCACTATAGCCGTATATTCTTGCAAAACGTGTTTTGGCATTTTCTGCCATATAAATGAGCCTCAAAATTAGTGCCAAAAACAAGCCTACAATAAAAGTAGTGCCTATCCACCCGCCTTCTTCTCCAACTGTGCAGAAAATAAAGTCTGTTACTTGCTTAGGAACGAATTTATATTTGGTATAGTTGCCTTGTAAAAAACCTTTTCCCCAAAAGCCACCTGAGCCAATTGCTATTTTTGATTGAATAACATTGTAGCCCGTATCTTGTGGGTCAATTTGTGGATTAAACAAAACCATGATACGATTTTGTTGATGAATTTGTAATTTGCTCACAATAAATCCTGTAGCAAAAGAAAGTATGACAGCCCCAGCATAAACTGCTGACAAAATGCCAGCCCATTTTTTCCAATCCCTTTTAGTTTGCAAAAGCCAAAAAAGAAACAAAGTTATTCCGCCCAAAATGCTCAAAGTAATGAGCTGATTGCCTACGCCGAGTGTCAAAATGCAAATAAATAAGACAGAAAGTCCCGTTATGGGAACTAATGGACTTAAACCTTCTCTATATAACACAATGACAAACGAACCAAATACCAAAGCAGAACCTGTATCATTTTGCAAAAGGGTAATAAGTGCAGGTGCAGCAATAAAGGCAAAGGCAGTTACGACATTTTGCGTATTTTTGAAGGAAAAATTGAGGGAAGTCATGTATTTTGCCAAAGCCAAAGCAG
>JAAFHL010000161.1:0-1629 GCA_013298365.1 Bacteroidota bacterium
ATGATTACTGTAGTTTATAGTATAATAATAAATTGGGATAGAAAAAATATATCAGCTAAACGAATCCATTACATACATTGATATATTAAATGTATTCAAAGCTATATGATTATTCATTAATTACCAAATAAAATTTAGTTTATTTATCTATACTTTTCATGTATGCTATAATAACCTGTTTTTATTAAAAATATTTAATAATATTTTTTATTGATTTTCGATGTTTTCAACATGCTATATTTTATATAAATCGCTATAACCCAGAAAGACATCTCATATAAAGTCTATTTTTTTGCGCTTGAATCCCCTTTTTTGCCGTTATGATAGAGAAAAGTTACAAAAAAAAACTTTTTTTTTAAAATAGTATGCTTGCATAACATTTTCTCCGTATATTAGCAGTCGAATTAACAAGTTTGCCTCTCTTTCATAAAATGAAGGTGCAATATTCATACCAAATTGTATTTTCTGATAAATTAAAATGCTAACTTAATACGATTCAATCTTACATGTTAATTAATTGCAGCATACTTATTTTTATAAAATAATATATTTTTAATCTCATTATATTTCAATTATATGGAAACTACAATGAAAAAGGCGAGTATCAAAGGTGGTGAATTTCTTATTCGTGAAACTCTCCCACAAGATGTTTTTATTCGGGAAGAACTTTCTGAAGAACAAGTAGCAATGGCGCAAGCTTGTCAAGATTTTCTTGAAACAGTGATTTATCCCAAAATCAAAGAAAGCGAAGCCGACCAGAGTTATTCAGGACATTTCTTAGAAAAAGCAGGCGAATTAGGCTTGCTTGGCGTTTCTATCCCCGAAGAATATGGTGGATTAGGAATGAACTTTATTACTTCTTTGCTCATGGCTGATGTGATTGGCTCGGCAGGCTCTTTTTCTACTACTTTTGGTGCGCACACAGGTATTGGTACATTACCTATATTATATTACGGTACAGAAGCCCAAAAACAAAAGTATGTACCAAATTTAGGTGCAGGTATTTGGAAAGCCTGCTATTGTCTTACAGAACCTACTGCGGGTTCTGATGCAAATGGAGGCAAAAGTACCGCAGTGCTTACAGATGATGGCAAACACTATAAAATAAATGGTCAAAAAATGTGGATAACTAATTCTGGTTATGCCGATATTTTCATTGTTTTTGCCAAAATAATGGACCCCATTACAGGCGTAAAAGATGATAACCTCTCTGCTTTCATTATAGAAAAAGGTTTTGGTGGCATCACTTTGAACGAAGAAGAACATAAGATGGGTATCAAAGGTTCATCTACTCGTCAGGTTTTCTTTAACGATTGCCTTGTACCCGCAGAAAATCTTTTGTATGAGCGAAACAAAGGATTCAAAATTGCGGTAAATATCCTCAATATTGGGCGTATTAAATTGGCGGCAGGTGTACTGGGTGGTTGCAAAATGGTTACGACTTTGGGGACAAAATACACTACGGAACGTCATCAATTTGAAAGGTCATTAGCTTCTTTTGGTGCAGTTAAACACAAATTGGCGCAAATGGCTGCCCTGATTTATGCAACAGAAGCGGCTATTTATCGTGCAGGGCAAGACATAGATGACCATACAAATAGCCTTATTGCGCAAGGGGTAGATAAAACC
>JAAFHL010000161.1:1639-9826 GCA_013298365.1 Bacteroidota bacterium
CGAAGCAAGATTGAGAGGTTTGGAAGAATTTGCCATTGAATGTGCCATGATGAAAGTTCACTCATCTGAAGTGTTGCAATATGTAACAGACGAAGGGGTCCAATTATACGGTGGTATGGGATTCTCTGCCGATGCACCTATGGAACGTGCGTATCGTGATGCTCGCATTGCCCGCATTTATGAAGGTACAAACGAAATCAATCGTATGTTGGCAGTAGGAACAATGGCAAGACGGGCGATGGGGGGCAAATTGGATTTGATGACACCTGGCGCACAAATTACGCAAGAACTCATGGGACCGCCTTCGTTTGATATGCCAGGTTCAGAATTGTTTGATATGGAAAAATGGGTGATTAATAATCTCAAAAAAGCAGTTTTGATGGTAGCAGGACAGTCTGCGATGGTTTTTGGTCCAAAGTTGAGTGAGGAACAAGAAATTATGATGAACTCTGCCGATATGTTGATAGAAGTATATGTCGCAGAATCTGTCTTGCTTCGTACTGCAAAATTGGTATCACAAAGAGGGGAAGCGGCTTGTGCAGCACAAATTGCCATGACAAAAGTTTATATCGAACATGCCGTAGATATTATTGAGAAAAATGGAAAGACTGCCATCAATTCTTTTGCGTATGGAGACATGCAGCGCATTATGAACATGGGTTTGAAGCGTTACTGCAAAATACCACAAAGCTACAATACAAAAGAATTGCGTCGTCAGATTGCAGATGCGATGATTGAAGGAGAAGGCTACATTTTCTAAATCTTATTTAGCGATAAAAACAGGCTGATACAGAAATAAAAAATTCTGTGTTAGTCTGTTTATTCATTTATGCCACTATCAAATAAAAACACACAATATTTTCTGGAAAAATTCCTTGAATCGCTCAAAAATACCTACCTTTGCGCCCAAATCAATAAAAAATTCATTTATAAAAATATATGATTCAACGTATTCAATCGGTTCTATTAGCAATAGCTGCAATGCTAAGCGTAGGTGATGTCTTTTTTCCCGCATGGAAATATACCTATAACGGTGAAACAGAAATTGTCTCTGGCATGTCTATCACTTCTGCGGCAGATGCACATGTTCGTCATTTCGATTTTTTCGGTGCTTTCGGTTTATACAGTGGTCAATACGCACATATTGCTTGGTTTGTACTTTCGCTTATTATTAGCCTCCTATTATTAGCTACCATTTTTTTGTTTAAAAATAGATTGCTACAAATTAGACTTTGTCAAGTAGGCATACTTTTGATTATTGCGCAAATCGCTGCTCAAATGTATGTTACTTTGCATGGACCCTATATGGCTTTGGGGGGTGGAAATGCTACTTCTACGCCACAAGTAGGTTTCGTTTTACCTATCGCAAGTCTTATTTTGACCTTAATTGCCAGCAAAAGAATTATGGCTGATGAGAAGTTGGTACGTTCCGTAGATAGACTAAGAGACTAATGAAAGATTACCTAAAATATGCTTCTTTGGGTTTTGAAATCATTGCAACTATGCTTGTTACAGGCTTAGGAGGCTATTTTTTGGATAAGTACTTAGATACAAGACCTTGGTTTTTATTGGCATTTTTGCTGTTAGGTTGTGTCATCGTTTTGGTTCGAATTAGTAAAATTAGATAAGATAAAAAATATGCCAAAATCATTCAAATATTGGTTTGCAGATGAGGTAGAAAGCACATTTGGTATCAAAAAAATGGATACTATTCCTGCTTTAGATGAGTGGTTGCAAGCTGAAGCCGTATTAACAACAGAGATGACAGCAAGCATTGTAAAGCTCAAAAAAAACTTGCTTAGGAACGCTGATGCTTGGAATGAAGAAGAATTAAAAGTCTTTTTTATTGCACATATTTTGGATTTGATAGATTTTGAGATAGAAATTGGCGAGATAAAATTAAAGCCTTTTTTGGATAGGGCATTAAGTTTTTCTTTTGAAAATGAGACTTATAAAGGTGAGGTAGATTTTTTGGTAGCGACAGGGCGACAGTTGCCCAAAAAACCTTATTTCTTCATTCATGAATATAAACAAGAGCTTAAAAAAGATACAGACCCACTTGGGCAGCTTTTGATGGGCATGTTGGCAATAAAATTTGCAAATGGCGAAAAATGTGCTACATATGGTGCTTATATTGTAGGAAGAAACTGGTTTTTTGTCGTGCTTAATGAACAAAATCAATATGCAGTAAGCAACGCATATATTGCTACACAAGATGCTATTTTTCAAATTGTAGGCATTTTACAACAAGCCAAACAATATATTATTCAAGCCATTCAAAAATGACACCATTACGTTTTAGTATCGTACTTACAGCAATCGCTTTAGCAGCAGGAATCGCTATTTTCGCATTGCCTTTTTGGGCTAATTATAGTCAAACCGCAATTTTTGGTGCTACATTGCTAAGTTACGTAAGTACAATGGCTGTTTTCTTCATCAGTTACAGCACACTCAACAAATCTTTCAGACAATTTATGTATGCAGTTTTGGGCGCAATGATGGGTAAAATGTTTGCTGGCATCATTTCGGTACTCGTAGTAGCCGTCATGTACAAAGAGGTGAAGAAGGAATATGTATTTGCATACTTTTTTTCATATTTTTTGTTCACAGCTATTGAAGTTTACGGACTTATGCGTAACTTGCGCCAAATTTCAGGGAAATAGTATGATTTTCGTAGATATTTTCCAATAAAAAACAGATAATCAATGATGTATAAAATTATACAGATTGTCATTTTTTAGGGGAAAAGCCTAACAAATTCATTTCTTTTGAGAAAATAGCCTGTATTTTTGTTAGCAAAAGACAGCTATTTTTAGTGATTTTTTACGTTTGATAAGACAAAATAAACGATTTTATGCCTAATCTAATAATATCATTTTGATAAAGATTTTAGGTTGTAAAACACATTTTTATAGGTATGTATAAAAGATTTCTTTTTTTAGTTATTGCATTCTCACTATTAATTGGCACACTCTTCGCCGATAATACTCCCGAAAAAAAAGGTGATTTTAATCCATCAGAAGCAATTCTTCACCACATTTTGGATAGCCATGAGTGGGAACTATTTTCGCTATCTGACGGACATGGTGGACACACGCCAGTAGCTTTAGACCTGCCATGGATATTATATAGTAGCAGAGATGGTTTAGCTTTTTATACTTCTACAGAGGCGTTGAATGAAAGTGGACTATTTCATGCCTCTCATGGAAAAATCCATGCCTTAAAATCGGGTGCAAGCACAGACACACACGCACCGGAAGCACATACTGATACAACACACACAGAAACCGCAGCATATGCAGAACATCATGATGCAAATATTGATGAAAGCGTAAAAGTATATGACTTTTCTATTACAAGAACCTCTTTGCAGATGATTATTGTAGGTATCGTCATGTTACTCGTGTTTTCTTCTGTGGCGAAAAGTTATACAAAAAATAAAGGACAAGCACCAACAGGTGCGCAATCTATGTTTGAGCCTGTGATTATCTTTGTAAGAGATTTAGCGAAAGAATATTTAGGAAATAAATATGAGAAGTTTCTTCCATATCTTTTGACTTTGTTTTTCTTTATTTGGTTTTCTAACTTATTTGGGCTTACGCCTTTAAATTCAAATATCGCTGGAAATATCGCTGTAACTTGTGCTTTGGCATTTCTTACCTTGATATTGATTGTTGCAAACGGTACGAAAGATTTTTGGGTACACATTTTGCTCCCGCCAGGTGTTCCGCCTGGAATACAACAATTATTGACATTAATTGAGTTATTGAGTAATTTGATTATCAAACCTGTAGCTTTGGCAATACGTTTATTTGCAAACATCGCAGCAGGACACTTTATGGTATTGTCTTTGATTTCTTTGATATTTATTTTGGGTAAAGCTGGCGAAAGTGTAGTAGGTGCGATGAGTGGTGCGGCAATTGGCATTCCTTTTTCTGTCGCTATTTTTTGTTTGGAAATGCTAGTAGCGATTGTACAAGCTTATATTTTTACGTTACTTACAACGGTATTTATCAGCATGGCGTTAGAATCACATGACGACCATCATCATGCACACGAAGAAGAGCATGAGGTTTCTGAGGTAAACAAAGATTTACGTTTGAGTGATTTTGGGGTATAATTTTCAACATAGTTTTCATTTTTTATTAATTAATAAATTTTCATTATCATGGAAGGATTAATGGGTTTAGCAGGTTTAGGCGCAGGTCTTTCTGCAATTGGTGCTGGTCTTGGTATCGGTAAATTAGCTGCAGCAGCAGTAGAATCTATCGCTCGTCAGCCAGAAGCATCTGGTGATATTCGTGGCGCAATGATTCTTACTGCCGCTTTCATCGAGGGTGTTGCACTTTTTGCAGTAGTTGTTTGCTTGCTTGCTGTATTGAAGTAATTAAAAAACGCTAAGGGAGTTGAGGGAATGCCTCAACCGCCCTTAGCCTTAGTTTTACACTTTTAGGAATTAACGATTTATATTATAATATTTTATTATGGAAATTATTTTACCTCAGCTGGGGCTGTTTGTATGGTCTCTTCTGATTTTCGTAGTATTTTTCTTGCTATTGAGAAAATTCGCTTGGGGACCTATTATAAGTGGTATCAAAGAAAGAGAGGAATCTATTTCTACTTCTTTGAAGCAAGCAGAAAAGGCAAGATCAGAAATGTCGAGCTTAACCGCTCAAAATGAGCGTCTTTTGGCAGAGGCACGTGTTGAGCGTGATGCTATGCTCAAAGAAGCGAGAATGCAAGGAGATAAAATGATTGCTGATGCAAAAGCTGCTGCTGCCACTGCTGCTGCAAAAGAAACCGAAAAAGCAAAAGCACAAATTGAAGCTGAAAAACAAGCTGCAATTGCTGTCCTTAAAAATCAATCGGGTTTATGGGCAGTAGAAATGGCTGAAAAATTGGTGCGCAAAGAACTAGGTTCAAAAGAAGCAAAGGACGCACTTGCAAAACAATTACTCGCAGACCTTAATAATAACTAGTTGAGAGTTGAACGTTGAAAGTGGATAGTTCAAAAAATGCCAAACTTTCAACTTTACACTCTCCACTTTCAACTTTACGAACTTATGAACGAAGAACGTGTAGGCTATCGTTATGCAAAAGCAGTATTTGACCTTGCAATTCAAAATGGTGCAACAAGTACTGCAAATACGGACATTCAGCTAATCGCTGAAACATGTGCGGGAAGTGATGACCTGATGGCTTTTTTGAGAAATCCTGTTATTCCAAATGCGCAAAAGCACATTGGACTAACACAGATTTTTGCAAGCCGTTTGCAAAGTGTAGAAGTAAAAGGGCTGATTGATTTAGTCGTAGATAATAATCGTGAAAAGTTTTTGCCGCAAATTGCAAGCTCTTTCACCAAACTTTACGATGAATTTACAAATGTAGCTCGTGCAACACTTACTTCTGCTGATACACTTGAGCCAGAAACAGTAGCTGCTATCAAAACAAGTGTTGAACAAAAACTAGGGAAAACCTTAGTGATTACCGAAAAAATAGATGCTTCTCTTATTGGTGGTTTTATCCTCAAAGTAGGTGACCAATTATTCGATGGA
The DNA here is from genome assembly GCA_013298365.1 of Bacteroidota bacterium. Classification (GTDB taxonomy): domain Bacteria; phylum Bacteroidota; class Bacteroidia; order J057; family J057; genus JAAFHL01. The sequence goes on from JAAFHL010000161.1 coordinate 7,195, forward strand.
AGTGTAGCAACAAACCTCCGTAAACTCCATAATGAGTTTACAGACAAATCTTTTGTAAAACAATATTAGTAATTAAAAATTAATAGTGAAAAATTGAAAAATAAAGCAAAGTTCTATCTATAAGTGTTTTCTAAAATAAGAATCATTTTTAAATTGTTCATTTTATTTCTTGATTTATTCAGAATCATTTTTAATTATTAACTTTTCATTTTTAATTTTCAATTATTCTTGATATATGGCACAAGTTAGACCGGACGAAGTATCCGCAATCTTGAAAAATCAGTTATCAAACTTCAAAACAGCCGCACAACTCGAAGAAACAGGACAAGTGCTTCAAGTAGGGGATGGTATTGCACGTATTTATGGCTTAACACGCGTGCAATCTGGAGAGTTGATTCAGTTTGAAAACGGATTAAAAGGCATGGTATTGAACCTCGAAGAGGACAATGTAGGTGCCGTACTATTTGGTACTGCTGAAGGAATCAAAGAAGGGGATACTGTACGCCGTACAGGTCAAATCGCTTCTCTTCAAGTGGGCGAAGGGCTTTTGGGAAGGGTTATCAATCCTTTGGGTGAGCCTATAGATGGAAAAGGTCCTATTACTGGGAAACTTTATACCTCTCCGTATGAGCGCAAAGCACCTGGCGTATTGTTTCGTCAGCCGGTAAGTGAGCCACTTCAAACAGGTATCAAAGCGATTGATGCGATGATTCCGATTGGTCGTGGACAACGTGAGTTGATTATCGGTGACCGTTCTACAGGGAAAACAGCGATTGCACTTGACACAATTATCAATCAAAAAGAGTTCTACGAAAAAGGAGAACCCGTATTTTGTATATATGTAGCTTCTGGACAGAAAGCTTCTACCGTAGCGCAAGTAGTAAAAGCATTGGAAGATGCGGGTGCTATGCCTTACACAGTAGTAGTAGCTGCCCCTGCTTCTGAACCTGCGCCTTTGCAGTTCTTTTCTCCTTTTGCAGGTGCTGCGATTGGTGAGTTTTTCCGTGATTCAGGTCGTGCAGCATTGTGTATTTATGATGACCTTTCTAAGCAGGCGGTTGCTTATCGTGAGGTTTCTTTGTTGCTTCGTCGTCCACCAGGACGTGAGGCGTATCCTGGAGACGTATTTTATCTTCACTCTCGTTTGCTTGAGCGTGCGGCTAAAATCGTGGCTGATGATGAGTTGGTGAAAAAAATGAATGACTTACCTGAAGATTTCAAAGCGATTGTAAAAGGGGGGGGGTCTTTGACAGCTCTTCCTATCATCGAAACACAAGAAGGAGACGTTTCTGCCTATATTCCTACCAATGTAATTTCGATTACTGATGGTCAGATTTTCTTGGAGTCTAACTTATTTAACTCAGGGGTTCGTCCAGCTATCAACGTAGGTATTTCGGTATCTCGTGTAGGAGGTTCTGCACAAATCAAGGGTATGAAAAAAGTAGCAGGTTCTTTGAAATTGGAATTGGCACAATATCGTGAGTTGGAAGCATTTGCTCGTTTTGGTTCAGATTTGGATAAAACAACCCAAGCAACTTTGGAGCGTGGAAAACGCAATGTGAAGTTGTTGATTCAGCCACAATATTTCCCTATTACCGTAGAGAAACAAGTTGCTTCTATCTATGCAGCAGGAAAAGGCGTATTAGATGGCATTCCTGTAGAAAAAGTAGCTGACTTTGAAAAGGCATATCACTTGTTATTAGAAACAAAATACAAAGCCTTGATAAACAAAGTAGCAGCAAAATCATGGGACGATGACATAGCAAATCAATTGCTCGCAGTTGCCAAAGAAGTTGCAAAAGGCTTTGAAGTGAAATAAATATACTTTTGTTAATAAATAGAAATGCTGTTGTGCTTTTGCATGACAGCGTTTTTTATTATAAAAGGAAATGCTTTGTATAGATATTTCTTTCTTTTCTCCCAAAAAAAATGCAACTTTGCAGCAAATTTCAGATTGACTATAATAATTCATGAACAACATTCGCAATTTTTGCATTATTGCACATATTGACCACGGCAAAAGTACGCTTGCTGACCGTATGCTGGAGGAAACTAAAACCCTGACTAACAGAGAGATGATGGCGCAGGTGTTGGATAGTATGGACTTGGAGCGTGAAAAAGGGATAACCATTAAAAGTCATGCGATTCAAATGAATTTTCCTAAAGACGGAAAAGAATATATCTTGAATCTCATTGATACACCAGGACACGTAGATTTTTCGTATGAAGTTTCTCGTTCTATCGCTGCTTGTGACGGGGCTTTGTTGGTAGTAGATGCCGCACAAGGAATTGAAGCACAGACTATTTCAAATCTTTATTTGGCAATAGGACATGATTTGACCATTATTCCTGTACTCAATAAAATAGACTTGCCAAGCGCAAGAATTGAAGAAGTACGTGATGAAATTTGTCAGCTTACAGGCTGCGACCCTGAAGACGTGTTATTGGCAAGTGCAAAATCGGGTTTGGGTGTAAAAGAAATCTTGGACGCAGTAATTGATAGAATCCCTGCACCAAAAGGCAATCCTGATGCACCATTCAAAGCTTTGGTTTTTGACTCTGTATATAATCCTTATCGTGGGGTAATTGTGTATTTTCGAGTTATGGACGGCTCTGTTCGCAAAGGGGATAA
>JAAFHL010000162.1:0-1247 GCA_013298365.1 Bacteroidota bacterium
AAAAAAATGGACACAAACTGACGGGAATTTTGGCGTAATGATTGGCGTTACTATCCAGAAAAATATTTCTCATAAAAATGGACTTCGTTGAGTTTGGACACTGATGCGCTTGCCAGCCATGCATCAGTTGTGTGCGATTTTTGTTTTTTGGAAAAAATATGAGATTTACTTTCCATTGAAAATCAATGATGTGTAATGTATGTTTTTGTAAATATACAAATACTTTTAATAAAAGCTGAAACACCACAAAAACTAACTACTCGAAAATAAGATTAAAGTAAGTCTAATTTAGCCAAAATCCAACACAATGCCGCCTATCGTAAGTCCTGCGCCACTTCCAAGGAGCAGGACTTTTTGGTTGCTTGTATCAAAAGGCTGATTTATCATATATTCCAAGCCCAAAGGAATAGATGCCGAAATACAATTTCCATAAAAAGGCAGCGTTTCTACCACCTTGTTTGGGTCGAGTTTGAAGGTTTTGAGGAAAAATTCATTGCCATATTTACTGGTTTGATGCGGGATTATCTTGTCAAAGTCGGTAATTTTGTGATTTAAGGCTTGTTCCATTTTATGCACAAAGCCTTCTATATATTTGCTTGTCAATCGAATCAGGTTTTTCCCGTCCATTTTGAAAGCATAACCTATATCATCTGCTTGGGCATCAAAACCTCGATTAATTGCGCCTCCAATAGGCACATACGCATGTAATGCGCCCGAAGGATAGTTTTGAAAATCGCTATATGTAGGCGTGTAGCCCATATTTGAGGCTTCGATAATCATGGCTACGGCGGCATCACCAAACAAGCCATACACCTTTTCATCTTTGGGACTCAAGGCTCTTGACGAAATTTCGGAACACACGATGGCAATTCTTTTGTATCTGCCTGCTGCTAAATATACATGGGAAATGTCTAATGCGTTGAGAAAGCTCAAACAGGTACTGTTTACGTCAAAACAGGGAAAATTTACTTTATCATCTGTTAGTTTAGCCTTGATAATCACAGAATTATGAGGCACAGGATAATCAAAAGAAGTACCTGCAAAAATCAATAAGTCTAAGGAAGCAATTGGAATATTTGCCTTATGTAAGGCTGTATCTAAAGCCGCCGCCCCCATTTGACACACACTTTCTTTCTCCGAAACATGATGACGAAACTTTACCCCTGTATTTTTCGCTATGCGTCCTTCTTTTCCTTGCACAATCTTATCTAATGTCTCTGAAGCGATTCGATTTTCAGGTAAATACT
>JAAFHL010000162.1:1257-9783 GCA_013298365.1 Bacteroidota bacterium
TGGCAATGGATAAAATATTAATTTTCATGGATTAAACGTTTTATTTTTCGGGTTTTGTTGCCCGCAATGTAAGCGATATTGTGATTGAAAATATATTGTACATCAAAAATTTCATAATTTTTAAATAAGGCATCTAAGGTCTTTTGAAAATCTGCACAGAGGTTTTCAAGATGATTACTATCACATTCAATGCCAATCGTTAATTGATTGTCAGCCGTTTGTATAATTTCATATTTGTAAAAAGCATCGGTACATTGTGCGATTTTGCGGGAAATAAGGTCAGGATAAACTTTTTTGCCTTGAAAAATCAACACATCATCATCTCTACCAATGATTTTTTCGATAGCCAACAAAGCCGAACCACAGGCACAAGGCGATGTTTTAATTTGCAAAATATCGTCCATTCGGTATTTGACAATGGGCTGACTGTGTCGAGAAAAATCGGTTACAATGGGATAAAATCGCTCATTATCAATCCATTCCTTTTCAAATTGAATGACATTTTCATGCAAGTGCATCGTTCCATATTGGCAAGTTGAGCCTAAAAAACCTTCTGTACATTGATATACTTCGGTAATTTTTAGTTGAAACGTATTTTCTATCAACTGCTTGTCATTTTCATGCAATACTTCTGCAAAAGAGATAATTTGTTGAGGATAAATGGTGATTTTTTTACTTTTTTGTGCCAAACATATATCCACTAATACAGAAGGTGGACCCGCCAAAATGCCTGGTTGATAATGGTTTAGCGTATCTAATAAAATATTTATCGGTTTGAATATGTCAAAGTATGAAAACTTAAATAAAGCAGATTCTACCGCCGAATAAAGATTGCTATTTGCTCGTAAAAAGAACGCCACTTTTTGTTTTTGTAAAAATTTGGGTTTAATTACATTTTGCATCACTAAGGCAACCCACATCGCACGCTCGTCTTCCGATACCAAAAATATCCCTCTTTTTCCGCTTGTCCCTGTTGATAAGCCAATGGTTATGCCCTGAATTTCGCTATGAAAGTCTCGAGAATTTTCTGCTTCAAGCGCCACTTTCAATGCGGCTTCTTTGGTAATGCCTTGCGTATTGATTTCGTCAAAGTTTGCCATAAAAGTAGTTTTATTCATCATAGGAATTGAATCCCACATAAATTTCTTTCCTGAAAAGTAAGGACGATAAAACCTTGATTTTGATAGCACTTGCTTAGCAAAATTTTGTAATTTCTTCGCTTGAAAAGCCGCTATTTCTTCTCTATTTCTTAATTTTTTCGTAAAAAAAAAGCGCAACCAATAACACACAACTTTAAGTTTCAATCTCATCTGCAAGGAAGTTTAAGGTCTTGGGACAGTGTGTAAACAACACTTCAAATCCAGGATGATTTTTTTCAAAAGCCCTGATTTTGTTTTGTGTTTCAATGAAGTCTTGCCACGAATCAAACAACAGTTTTACAATAGGTCGAGGCAATATCCCCTTGCTATACGTCTCATAAGTCCAAGCAGCATCTGTGCCATAAAAGATTTTTCTATTGTCTGTATCAAAAATAAAACCTAACATACCTCTTGCATGTCCTGGCAAGTAGGTAAGTCTAAAATGCTCATTTTGAAACAAATAATACTCCTTAATGCCTTCCGAAGAAGTAATTATTTTGTTTGAAATAGATTCCACACTTTGTACCCTTTCCCAAAAATCTTTTGGAAACAGTCCCGTCAATATCCCATGCTTAACCGCTTGAAAACCCTTGGCGGATTTCGCTTGGGCTAAACTTTCTGCTGTACAAAGAAATTGGGCTTGCGGAAAGTCTTTCAAAGCAGAAATATGGTCGCCATGAAAATGTGAAATAATGATATATTTGATTTCATTGGCAGCGATTCCTTTTGCGGCTAAGATAGATTTAGCTGCCTCGCTTTCTTTGACAAAAGTAGGCGTAATCCACCTATATAACCTATCGGGGAAGCCTTGTGTCGCTCGTTTAAATTCGTCATTATAGCCTGTGTCAAACATAACATAGCCTATTTTGGGAATAAAAAGCAATGCCCACACCGCATAAAACTTGGCTTTTCCCTTGCCAGATATAGGATTTACTACATTTGCGTATGCCTCGCAATAGCCTGACGCAAAAAATTGGAGGCTTATTTGTTCGTTTTGTACCATGCTATATATTCATTAATACCTTCAAAAGTGGTCATAACAGGTTTGTAATGAAGCAATTCCTTTGCTTTTGTAATGTTGAGCGTCATGCTATCCGACAAGATACAAATTCCGTATCGAGTAAGCGTAGGCTCTTTGCCAGGTGTAAAAAATCTGGCATATAATTCCGATAAATTCGCAACAAACATGGCAATTGCTTTTGGGACTTTCTGGGTAGGCGGCGTAAGTTGCAATCCAGAAAGGGCATATTTTAAACTTTCCCAAAATAAAACAGGCTGCCCATCTGTAATATTGTAAGATTCGCCAAAGGCTTTATCGGGTGCATGTATGCAGCACAAAATCGCTTCTATCACATTTCTGGCGCAAGTAAAATCGCAATAATTATCGCCCTTGCCAATGATTTTTAAACGTCCTTCGTGATAAGCATGTAGCACTCGTGGAAAAATAACCGTATCTTCTGCGCCAATAATGGCTCGTGGACGTAAAGCAATCGTTTGAATGCCTTTCCCATTTGCTGCTAATACGATTTTTTCTGCCATTAATTTTGTTGTAGCATAATGATTGACCAACGTTGAAGGCAAAGGCGCATTTTCGCTTACCTCAAATCGGCTCGAAAAGTTCATATAAATGCTGGGGGTAGCAATAAAGATAAATTTCTTTACGCCATTTGCTATACAAGCATGTAACAACGTTTGGGTAGCTACCACATTCGATTGATAAAAAGCATCATAATCTCCATACGGCGCAGACAATGCCGCACAATGCACGACAATTTCCGTATCTTTTGTGAGTTTCTCACAAAAAATAATATCCCTTAAATCTCCTTTTAGAAACACACAACCTGTATTTTCCAACTCCATTGCCCTTGAATCTCTGCGAGAAGTAGCAAATACTTGATAATGTAAGTTATTAATAGCCAGATGTTTAGCTACTCTCCCTCCCAAAAAACCTGCTGCACCTGTAATTATTATTTTTTGCTTTTTTTCCATGAATATAGTGGTAAATATCATGATTCTATTCCATCTGCAAATGTAGTATCATTTATCCAAAATCTTACAATAACTTTTTAAGTCTTTTTATCTAAGGATTTTTCCATGGCTATCCAACAATATTCTCATTACGCAAGTATATGCTCTTTTACACAAAACACTGCCCTTCTCCTCGATAAGTCGGCACAGTTTCTATTATTTTTCCTTGCGAAATGATGTGCAAATGCGTAAAACGCTCACATAATTCTCCTGCTTTGGCGTGGCGGAAAAAAATAGGGTCACCTACTGTTATGGCTTCATTTCCATTATATACCACAGGAGTCATTACCTCGCCTGCACCTTCCAAATCTATCAATTTTGCGCCATTAGGAAGGTAGGGGAGGGGCTGTTTTGCTTTACCTATTTCTCCCGAAGCAATATAACCTGCGCCCAAACAAGTGAAAATGTGCGGTTTAGGTTGCCTGACAATTTGTACCGCAAAACCTGCTGCTGCCTCATATTTGAAGTTGGCATAGTGATTGAAAACGGTTGGGGCATAAAAACCTGAGCCTACGGTCGTTTCTGTGATGCCCGATTCTTGTGTGGTAGATTCCAAACAACCTGTGCCACCGCCATTTACAAAAGTTAAATTGATACCTTCTTTTTGACAAATATCAATCGCTTGTTGCCGAAAAGTCGCTAACTTTTGAATAGAACGTTTTTTCAGCAAACGAACCAAGCCATTTTTCAAACTTTGTCCTTTCACCGCATCTGGCACGCCCGCAATTTGTGCCTCGTAGCCCATAATGCCTATCAATTCTATGTTTTTATATTTTTTGCAAGTCTTTACAAATTTTTCCACATCAGCAGGAGTAAAAATACTGGAACGCCACACCCCAAAATGCAAGCCAGGCAAATCCATAGACATATCAATGTCCATACAAATAGGTGCAGTGATGCCATGTTTTGCTGCAATTTCATTTATAAGAAAAACATGTGCCTCCATATCTGCCATAAAAACAATCTTTTTCCCTTTTTTGATTACTTGGCAAAGTGCATCTATTTCCTGTTTTCCCATGGTAGGATAGCCCATCAACAAATCATCAAAACCCTTTTGGCTCAAAAACAAAGCCTCCGAAGCAGAATACGTCATCAAACCTTTAAAAGTAGGATTGCTTTTCAAAATATATTGCAGCATCTCCACACAACGCACTGATTTTGAGGCAACTCTAATGGTTTTACTTGTGCCATTTCTTGCAATCGTTGTAGTGATGTTTTTGTCTAATAAATCTCTGTCTATATAGGCAAGCGGCAAAGGCATGTCAGCGAAGATGTTTTTGTAGTATGTGTAAGTCATAATTAGTTGAAAGTTAAAAGTTAGGTAAAGTTATTATATGTGATATTTATAAGTCGTTTTGTGTGCGTGGGATAGGATGGTAATTTTCATCAAATGCGTTTCTATCCGTTTTAGACACCTCAATAATAATAGCTATTATTTGAGGGAATTCTTTAAATCGATGATACCATAAGGAAAAAAGCCCGATTTAACAATTATATGAGGTAATGTCTCTAAAAAAGCCTCAATCTGTCTTTCTGTTTCTAAAATAAGCCAAAGTTTATATTGTGTTTCAACTATCAAATAGGTCTCATACCTTCTTTGCCACCTTAAATCAGTTGCTTGTTGCGTTTTACGTCTATAATATCAGGAAAATAATGGCTTTCTAAGGTAAAATTGGCATCATTTTTCGCCCAATTACAAGGTCCACATGAAAGGAGAAGATTATCCCAAGCCAAAGGATTTACCTCTCTTGATGATTGCGCAACCTGATGCTCTACATTCAATTCATACGCCAATGTGTCATTACAATAGGCGCAATATGCCCCAAAGCAATGAATTAAATCTAATCGCCAATCCTTATAATCACTTACAATTTTAGGATTTCCTGCCTTATCTACTGGGTGTAAACATCTTTTTATTGGGCGCATACATTAGATAATATTTTTGGCAATACGTTCCATTTTTAATAAAGCCCTTAAACCAGGGTCAGATATAGCCTCTTCCTGTGCCGTCAATTCTTCGATATATTTCTCCTTATGTAACTCATCTTTTTCCGCTTTTGCCAAAAGACTCAAATAGGCTTCACTTTGCTTTTCTTTGTGATGATTTTGAACGCCATACATGCTTTCTACCCCCAGAATCTCGTAGGCAACTTCATGTAAACTCAAATCATGTTGCGGTTCTGTATAGTTTTCTTTTCCAATATCAATTAGCCTATCTACCGCTGATTGCACAATAAACGGCGAATGTGTCGTAACAATAAATTGAATTTTGGGAAAAGTTTTTTTCAAATTCCCGACAATATTTCGCTGCCAATTCGGGTGTACATGCAAATCTATTTCATCTATGATAACAATTCCTTCTGTTTCTGTCAAGATATTTTCGTTCAAATGGGGATTGAGTCTTGCACAACGATGGGCAATGTCGGCTACAATCGCAAGCATATTGCGAAAGCCTTCACTTAACATGCTAAATGGTTTTGGTTCTTCATCTTTAAAGTGAATCATCAATTCATTCCAATCATTGGGGTCAAAACCTATTTCTTCTACATTAGGAATACAATTAGCCATCGCTTGTTGCATACATGCCAATTCTAAACGAATCAATTGAGCAGCATTTTTTGAATATTTAGATTTTGCGTATAAAGCATAATCTAGCGTTTTTATTCTAGCCGTAATTGCCTTTATATCAATATTTTGATTGTATAAAGCATTCTCATATCCTATTTTTCTAGAAGCATTAGGCGCAAGTCTATCGGCTTCTATTTCACTTGTTAAAGGAGGCGTTCTATTCGCAGGATAATAAGCAATGATGGGTAATTTAGGAATATTTGATATATACTCATTATAATCAAAAATATCTCTCATTTCATTATGTATCTTTTCTGTCATTTCATGAGTTTCATACAACATCGCAATATTTTGTTCGATTTCCCATGTTGTTGTTTTAATGAGAAAGTTTTCTACCGCAATAAAGAGTTTAGTATTTTTTGGAGAAACAGCTTCTATTGGCTCAACACTCAATCTTCTTATATCTTTTTTGTTTATCGCTAAATTAGATAAATGAAAAAAACTACAATACGGCTTCAACAAATACGCAATCGCATCTGTAACCGCCGTTTTTCCCAGCCCATTTTCGCCAATAATGACATTAAATTGGGGGTGAAAATGAATTTCTTTATGCTCAAAGCACCTAAAATTGTCTATAATGATTTTTTCTATCCGCATAATGATGGTGTCAATATTACATTTAGGCTGCAAAAATAAACAAGATTTTCCGTTATTCAACAAATAGAAGGGTATTAGTTTTTTTCGCTATGGAACAGTGATAGAATAAGTTTCTAATGCTTTTTTATTGATAAAAACTTACCACGTAAATTCCTGTTAAATAAGGGTTTACGTGGTAATTTTAGTGTTATATACATATTCATAATGCAAAGCAAAAATAGGCTAATGTTGCAATGAATACCTATTATTCCTTCACAAACTTCAATACAGCCGTTTTTCCTGTTTCATCTTGAATAGACAAAGCATACATACCTGCCGCTAAATGTGCAATAGCAATATTCCATTTTGTGCCATTTTGCGTAGCTACAAGTGAAATATTTTGCCCCATTGCATTTATTGCGTCAAAATGTAGTGCATCAGCATTTTGGCTTTCTAAGCTTATTTCTGCTTTTGCAGGATTAGGATACAAAGAAAATGTTTTTGTAAAATCCTCATTTATCGCCAATAAGCCACTTGCTGTATAAGCTACGAGCGTCAAATCTCTTTGTCCTGATGTACTCCAAGAGCCACCGCCTACATAGATATTTGCACCAGCAACCAATATTACCGTAGGTACATCTGTACTGTCGCCGTTCCCACTTCCATTATAAAAGGCGGGTGCGGCAAGTGTGCCATCAGCATTGTAAGCCAAAGTTAAAAAATCATTATTGCTGTTAGAAAGGCTGCCATTTTCACTTTGTGCTGCCACAAATACATTTCCATTTGCATCTACGGCAATCACATTGCCTATGTCATCTAAGTTTGCCCCCGAATTGTTGTGTGCTACACCCCAAAGCACATTTCCTGCTGCATCATATTTTAGGGTATAAACATCTAAGCCTGTTGTCGTAGTTGTATAACCTGTTATACAGATGTTTCCTGTATTGTCAAGCACCATAGCATCGGCTTCATCTGCGCCATTTGCTGTGCCATTAAAGGTTTTCTTCCACGTTTGTGTGCCTGTTGAAGTATATTTTGCGGTAACAAAATCTAAACCTGTGGCAGAAGTAGTAGCACCTGTAACATATACATTATTGCTTCCATCTATACTAAGGGCATTAGGTTTGTCTGCGCCACCACTTATTCCGCCAATTATTTGAAACCATTGTTGTGTACCTGCACTGTTATATTGTAATAAAATAATATCAAAGTCAGTCCCATTCCAAATGCGTCCTGCTATATCTACATTTCCTGCTGCATCTACCCGCATTTTTTCGCCTCTGTCTTCATTTATTCCCGAAGAATTAAAGTTTTTAGCCCAAGTTAAATTGCCATTATTGGCAAATTTTAGGGTTAAAATATCATAATTTGTAACAAGTCCCGCTCCTACATCGGTTCTGCCTGTAAGATAAATATTTCCTGCTGCATCTAAGGCAAAATCGGCTGCTTTGTCAGACTTGCTTTGCGCACCATTATAAGTACGAGTAAACAAGGTATCGCCATTCGGATTGTATTTTGCGATAAAATAGTCATGAGAAATGCCTGAATTTTTGATAAAACCGCCTACAACAATGTTACCCGAAGGGTCTATGCCCAATCCCAATGCTTCGTCTGTACTATTAGAAGAACCATTCAAGGTACGAGTCCAAAGCGTATCACCATTTGCATTGAGCTTCATGGTAAGAAAATCTCTGTCTTGTCCTTTGCGAAAAGCATAACCCGCCAAGTATAAATTACCACTTGCATCACGCACCATGGCACGCACATTGTCAGCATTGTCGCCCTCACCATCATAGCTTGTAATCGTCCATGAAGGTGGACCTGCGTTGTTATGTTTCAAAGCTACCGCATTTCTTTGGGTTTGTGCATCTTCGGTATAACCTACCATGTAGGCGTTTCCGCTATTATCTGCTGTTATTGCACTTGCTGCATCGCTTTCATTTGCAGCACCATTATAACTATACAGCCATTGTTGTGCGCCAGCATTGTCATATTTTATGGCAATAATGTCATTTAACTTTGACGTTGCACCTGCAGCACTCACATCTGCATTGCCACTTACATACACATTTCCTGCGGCATCTAAGGCAATGCCAACGGGAATATCATCTTTTGCAGCAGCATTAGCATACAAACTATTCCAGCCTGTTGTGCC
>JAAFHL010000163.1 GCA_013298365.1 Bacteroidota bacterium
GTGGTGGACATTCATGCCATGCGCACCCGCAAGAAAAAGTCCTTCAATTTCAAGCCCGAAGAACCCGAAGCCCTCATTTTTGCAGAAGGAAATTTGCCGATTGCCCACAAAGAGCCGCTTTTGCCTTTGGCGGCGTATGAGTCAAAAGAGGAGGAGTTTTATTTGGCAGAAACCTTGGCTTTATGGGATTATATGCGCAAAAGTCGTAGCAGAGGTTTTGCAATTTCGCTTTCAGGAGGTGCTGACTCTTCGGCTTGTGCGGTTTTGTGTGCCAAAACCTTTGAAAGAGCAGAGGCAGAATTGGGCAGAGAACGTTTTTTGAAAAAATTGACTTATGCAAAATTAGATGCGGCACAAACTGTTGTCTCTCAACTGCTTACTTGTGTCTATCAAGCTACCGCAAATAGCGGAAATGAAACCCTCACAAGTGCCAGAGAATTGGCTTTGGGCTTGGGTGCAGAATTTCATAATTGGGAGGTAGAACATATTCATCAAGCCTATATCGAATTGGCGGCACAGTCGGCAAATCGTCCGTTGGATTGGAAAATAGATGACATTGCTTTGCAAAATATTCAAGCTCGTTTGCGTGCGCCAGGGATTTGGATGGTAACAAATATGAAAAATGCCCTTTTGCTCACTACTTCTAATCGCTCAGAGGCGGCAGTGGGCTATGCTACAATGGACGGCGACACAGCAGGCGGACTTGCACCTTTGGCGGGTATTGACAAGGCTTCTTTGCGAAAATGGCTGGTCTGGGCAGAAGCAAATTTGAATATACCAAGTTTGTCGTTTGTTAATAATTTGCAACCTACGGCAGAATTGCGCCCTTCGGAATTTAAGCAAACCGATGAAGATGACTTGATGCCGTACCCAATTTTAGATGCCATTCAAAAGGCAGCGATTTTAAACTATCTTTCGCCCGTAGAATGTTATATTTCGCTAAAAGGAATCTGCCCCAATGAATCTTTGAAAAAATACATTCGCCGTTTTTTCAATCTATGGTGCAGAAATCAATGGAAAAGAGAGCGTTATGCCCCTTCTTTTCACCTTGATGATGAAAACTTAGACCCTCGTTCTTGGTGTCGTTTTCCGATTTTGAATGGCGGCTATGGCGAGAATTTGGAGGAAATGGACGCAATGATGTAGTTTTTTGGATAGGTTTATCCTTATTATATTTGTGATTTTCATCTGTTTTACTAATGGCTTTCTCATAAAAACTTAAACCACAAAGTTCACAAAGAAAAACTAACACAAAGAACACAAAGTAGCCTATTTTTCTATCCGTTTTTGTGTTCTTTGTGAATCCCTTGTGAACTTTGTGGTAAAATTCAACTTTTTTATTCCATTATTTTTTTATGAGAAAGCCATATGTATTTTACTTACAAAAAATCACAATTTATGGTAGTAAACCATTTCTTTTTACTACTTTTGGCACGAAATGACTATATCTTTTACTTTCACACATAGACTATCTTCTATATGGAAACAGCACAAACTAAAAATCAATCTTCGTGGATTGTGATTGCCATTGTAATAGGCTTATTGGGCATATTTGGATACTTGGCTTACAGCACGAGAGATAAGGATACGTCTTCTGTGGGCAAAGAAAAAGTAGATTATACAAGCGGCACAACCGTAGGCTATAATTTGAATAAAAAAACATTTACCCTCACTCACCCCGCAGAAGTCTATCCTATGCCCCGAGATTCGGCTTCTTGGGCAGTAAAAATGGAGCCTAATAATGCCAATTTTGGCATTTTGATGTGGTATTTCGCCACAGGAAAAGACCGTATGCTCACAAATCCCTATATTCAAGTCTCGTATGTGAGCAAACATGCAACAGGTTCTTCTACGATAGATTCCCTATATATATGGTTAGACAATTTAATTCTCAAAACACCCGAATCCAAAGTATTGAGAAATCGCTTTTCAATACCTGTGCCAAGCGGTAAAATGTTGGAATGTAAAGAATATAGCTGGGGCAAGCGCAGCATGGACGCAAATAATCAAACCATTTTGGATTCAAAATATGTGGCGTATGCGTACATGGATTTTGATGAAGATTATTGGATAGGCTATGCACTTACCACCAAAGAAAAGGACAAATTTGACATGTATTTACCTCATTTCTATTATATTACCAAAAGTTTTAAATAAAAATTGGATTATCTCCTAATCCCTTATCATTCACATTTATCTCAAAACATGGAAAATAACTCAAAAGGCTCACTTGGACTACTTGATGCCACGATGGTAGTCGTAGGTTCTATGATAGGAAGCGGTATTTTTATTGTAAGTGCCGAAATGACACGCTATTTAGGCAGTAGCGGTTACTTATTGCTTGCATGGGGCTTGACAGGCGTGCTTACGCTCATCGCTGCATTAAGTTATGGCGAATTATCTGCAATGTTCCCGAAAGCAGGTGGGCAATATGTCTATTTACGAGAAGCCTACAATCCTTTGGTAGGTTTTTTATATGGTTGGTCGTTTTTTGCGGTCATTCAAACAGGTACAATTGCTGCCGTAGGCGTGGCTTTTTCCAAATTTGCAGCCTATCTTTTTCCTATTTTAAGCGAAAAAAATATTTTATTTGAAATCGGTTCTTTTGGGGTAAGTGCGGCACAATTAGTAGGCGTTGCCACGATTCTATTGCTTACTTTTGTCAATACAAAAGGCGTAGAAAATGCAAAATTGGTACAAACTACGGTAACAATTGCTAAATTAGCCTCCCTTTTTGGCTTGCTCTTTTTAGGCTTTTTCTTAGGGGCAAAAGCAGGGGTTTGGGAAAATAACCTCACAAATATGTGGACAGCACAATCCATGGAAATGAAAAATGGAACATTGGAAACGCATCTTATCACAGGTTGGGCTATCGTACCTGCGATGGCAGTGGCAATGGTTGGCTCTATTTTCTCGGCAGATGCTTGGAATAATGTAACCTTTATTGCAGGAGAAATTCGTAATCCACAAAAAAACATAGGACTCAGCCTGCTATTTGGCACATTAACGGTAAGCGTTATTTATTTGTTGATGAATGTCATGTATATTTCCGTTTTACCTTTGCAAGAAATTGCTACTGCCGAATCAGACAGAGTGGCGATTGCAGCTTCACAGGGGATTTGGGGTCAAACAGGCGTGTATGCGATTGCGGTGATGATTATGATTTCCACTTTTGGTTGCAACAATGGGCTAATACTTGCAGGCGCAAGGGTATATAGAACGATGGCATTAGATGGTTTGTTTTTCAAAAAAGCAGGCGAAGTAAATGAAAATCAAGTGCCTGAATTTGCATTGTGGATTCAATGTGCTTGGGCTTGTGTATTGTGTTTGTCTGGAAAATATGGGGCATTATTGGATTATGTAGTATTTGTGGTTCTGCTATTTTATGCCCTCACGATTGGTGGTATTTTTATCTTACGCAAAAAAAGACCTGATGCCGAACGTCCTTACAAGGCTTGGGGTTATCCTATCATACCGATGCTATACATTATCGCAGCTTTGGGCTTGAGTGTTTTGTTGTTTATTTATAAATTCGATAATACTTGGCCAGGATTAGGCATTATTTTGGTGGGTATTCCGATTTATTATGCGGTCATTCAGCATAAAAAGGGGGATAATTGATGGGGAGAGGGTATATATTTACAGCTTATGCTGTGAATGAAGTATATTTTTCCCTATATAAAGCAGACCCATTCTGTAAGAATCCAGAAAACTATGTTATTAAATCTTTGTCTGCGGATTCTTACAGAATGGTATCTTTATCTCGTTTAAAATAATCAGTAGTAATTGATAATCCATTTTTCTAAACACATAATTTATATCTCAAATGAGCGAATTTTATATATACAAAGGCGATGGTTCTACCCTTACACAACGAAATGTAAGTTTGCCGCCTTACGTGTCTATTACACAAATGAACGCACCGATGGGCTATGTGGCATCGCCCGCCTTGCGTGATGCAGTCAATGTAGCGATTGCATTGGGGCAGCCGCTTTTGCTTACAGGCGAACCTGGCACAGGCAAAACACAACTTGCGTTTAGCGTAGCTTTTGAATTAGGCTTAGATAAACCCTTGATATTCAACACAAAAACAACTTCTATTGCCAAAGACCTGTTTTATCGTTACGATTCCCTTACGCATTTTAGGGATTCTCAAATGAAAGAAAAACAAGCCAGTATCAATATCGAAGATTATATCACGTATGAGGCATTAGGCAAGGCAATCATTGACTCAAACCTCAAACGTTCTGTTGTTTTGATAGATGAGATAGATAAAGCACCTCGTGATTTGCCAAATGACCTGCTCAATGAATTGGAAAATATGCAATTTGAGGTGAGAGAAACGGGTGTAAAATTTCCTGCAAACAAAGACAATCGCCCTATTTTAATTCTCACAAGTAATTCGGAAAAAAACCTGCCCGATGCTTTTCTGCGCCGTTGCATCTATTATCATATTCCCTTTCCAGAGAAGGCTACTTTGGAAGAAATTATCCGCAAACGACTCAATTTATCTGCTACTTTTACGGCAAAAATGGTGTCTGCGGCAGTAGATCATTTCTTGCAAATTCGTCTCAGCAGAGGGCTACGCAAACCGCCCGCAACTGCCGAATTGCTTTCGTGGGTGCATATTTTGGATACGCAAAAAATCAACATAGATGGCGATATACAAGCGCAAATACAGCAGTTGTATATGAGCTATTCTGTTTTGGCAAAAAATAAAGAAGATTTGCAGAAACTTAGGGGAAATGATTAGGCAGCACTTATCCATAAATCAAGAAACATTCTCATACTAAGCAGTTGATTATCTTGGAGTTGTATTAAATTTCAACTCTCAACTTTTAACTTTCAACTACTTAAGCAATTTGCATGGCTTTTTTTGAACTAACAACAACTTCCGAAGCCTTTATCAAAGAAAAAGGCTCAAAATTTTATGCGTTTGCCTATCCTGTCAAAAGTCGGGAGGAGGCTGATGCCTTTTTGCTTGCCTTGCGCAAAAAATACTATGATGCTCGCCATCATTGTTATGCCTTGCGTTTGGGAAAAGAAGGCGAGATTTCGCTGGCAAATGATGATGGAGAGCCTTCACACACAGCAGGCGACCCTATTTTGGGTCAGATTCGCTCCCGTAACTTGACGAATACGCTTGTTGTCGTCATTCGCTACTTTGGTGGAACACTTTTGGGTGTCAGAGGCTTGATAGATGCCTATAAATCTTCGGCTGCGGCGGCATTAGACAATAATATCTTTGCCGAAATTATTCCTGTTTTTACGCTAAAAATCACTTTTCCCTACGAAAAAACCTCAGAAATACAACGAGTACTGCACCCTTTTCAAGCTACTATTATAAAAGCTACCTACGAAATGGATTGTATGCAAATCCTTCAAGTACCTAAGCAACAAGAATTTAGTTTACGAGAAGCCTTAAAAATGATGCCTTGGCATTATGAGGTAATTGAAGCGGAAGATTAATGTTTTAGCATGGTCAGAAAAACATAACAGCCCCTTTTTTCTAAGAAAATCATATCCTACTATGGCTTTTTCATAAAAAATAAAACCACAAAGTTCACAAAGAAAAGTCAGCACAAAGAACACAAAACAACCTATTCTGCTATAAATCTTCGTGTTCTTTGTGAATCCTTTGAGAGCTTTGTGGTAAAATTTAACCTTTTTATTCCATTATTTTTTTTATGAGAAAACCATACATAGTCTATTACATTTTTTGTTTTTTGTGAAAAAAGAGTATTTTTGTAAAATATAAACTATAATTCATGCTTTTGCGATTAGCACAATCGTTGTCATCTCAACCTAAATCCGTTATGTCATTTTTCTCCTTTCGATTATTGCGTCATTTTTCCATATTTTCTCATTTGGAGCGAAATGAGGCTTTGCGTTCAAGTGATGAAGAAAAAAACACCTCTAACTCCTCAGCAGCTATAATAGATACGCCCAATACCGTCAAAAATAGCAAAATACAGGATAATGATAGTAATTTAGCCATTTTACAACAAATTATAGACATTAAACAAGAAATTGATAGGTATCAAGATTCTATCGCTGTCATTTCTGCAAAAAAAATTGTGAGCTTTTCAGGAAAAAACACCACAAAAATTACTTGGAAAACCGAAGAAGAAACCTTGTTACACTATCAAAAAAAAAAGACCTGACAAAGCACAAATAGAAAATTGGCAAAAGCAAAGAGCGAATTATTGGCGAGAATTAGAAGCAAGCAAAGAAATGTGGCAAAAGTATCAAAACCGCTAAAATCTTGACAAAATGCGTTATCCCATCTTTTTGATTTTATTTTTGAGCAGCTATGTAGCACAGACACAGGCATTTCGGTATCTTCCTACCACAGATTATCGTTATATTGCAACCACGCAACTTTTACGAAAACTGCACAAAGCCGCAGGCGATAGCCTTCATCTGCCCCATTTAGCCATAGAAAAAAAAGGCGTAAACCCGCCACAAAATGCGCCTGTTGCGTATTATAATGCGTTTTTGGAGGAAATCGTTATAGAAGAAGAAATCTTGGATTTGTGTCATAATTTTCGGCAAGATTCGACGGCAGCACTTGCTTTTGTGTTAGGGCATGAGCTTGCACATTATCATTTGGGACATTCTTCCAGCAATTTCTGTGCTTTTCATAGCGAAAATGTAGAGAAAATAGATACTTTGCTCCTTCAAAATGAAATCTTAGCTGACAAAATTGGCAACTTTTATGCACGTTTGGCAGGCTATTCGCCTTGCGATTTAGGTCAAAAACTCATTCATCAAATCTACCAACAATTTTCCATTCCTGCTAGCCCCAATTATCTCAATATTGAAAATCGAATCGCTTTATTGGAGCAAAATTGTCATACTGCCGATACCTTGGCGCACTTATTTATGGTGGCAAAACAACTTTCACAAGCACGACAATATGAGCCTTCGATTACCTTATTTCATCATGTTTTGGCACAATTTCCGAGCAAAGAAATGTATTTTAATGCTGCGATTGTTTGTTTGCAATGGGTTGTAAATGAGGGTTTTGACCCATCAGATTCCCTCTATCAAATGCCATTATTATTTAAGGAAAAAGTTCATTTTAGACAAGGCATGTCGCCAACTGCCATGCGTTTGCAGTTCAAAAAAAGAGAAATGTATCTCAAAGAAAGCAAACAATATTTGAAAATGGCGTTGGATATTGACAAAAACTATCCTTTGGCAAATCTATATTTGCCTTATATAACCTATTTGCAAGGAAAAATCCCCGGTAATTTGGTAGAAGATTTGTTGGTAGCCCCCCTGAATGATAGTCTTTTTTCCGCTTATGAGAAAAATAATTATCTCATATTACAGGGGATTCAGTCGGTACTTGATGGCAAAAGAGCGAGAGCAAGGGCGTTTTTTGCTGCTATTCCGCCCAATTGGGAATCTATACACTACAATATGTGCCTACTTGAAAAGAAGCCCCTGCCCGAAAAAACGCAGGAAAATGCCCCTATAAAAATGCCTGATATTTGGCAAACCGCCGAAAAAAAGGAATTATTTCAGCAACATGAAATGAAAATTGAAATGATTTTGCAAGGCGAAAAGCTGTATTATCATTTCAAAAATAAAGGAGGAGATTGGTATTTTTGAAAAATTCTCATCTGTCATTTTTTCAAAAAAATGACAGATGAGATTAAACAATCGCCCCAAAGAATTTGACCATCTATTTAGCAAAATTGCCCTTTTCTACATCTTTAATAAAACCCAAAACGCCACCCATAAACACTTCTTGGTCGTCCCACATAGAAAGATGACTCCCGTTTGGACAAAACAGAAAACGCCCTTTTTGCACCAACTTTGCCTGCTCTTCCATGTCTTTTGGGTCCATTGTGTCATATTGCGCCCCTACCATCAAGGTCGGAATCCGCAAAGAAGGCAATTTGTCCATAATGTCCCAATTTGTGAGCCTTCCACCCGCCTTGAACTCACTCGGTCCTTGCATAATGACATAAATCTGCTCATTTACATGCTTAAACCCTCGATTTACAGGCTCGGGCCACTCCGCAAGACGACAAATATGTTTACGATAGTAGCCTTCTGTTACCATATTGGTATAAATAGGGTTTTTATAATCGCCTTTTGCTTCAAATACATTCACCGAATCTATGTATGAAGGGCGCAATTTGCTGCGCAACACGCCATTATACGCTGCATATCTTGGATAACTCGCCATCATATTGCAAACAAGCAAACCTTTAAGGTGGTCTTGATATTTGAGGGCATATTGCATCGCCAAAATTCCACCCCACGAATTTCCCAATAAATAAAAATTGTCTTTGTCCAAATTCAAAGCCTTGCGCACCTGTTCTACCTCCTCCACATACCTATCCAAAGTCCACAAACTACTGTCCGTAGGTTGGTCGGAATAATAAGAGCCAAGTTGGTCATACTCATAAAATTCTATGCCTTCTTGCAGGAAAAAAGGCTCAAAACATTCCATATACTCGTGCGTAAGTGCAGGACCGCCATGCAAAATCAGCACTTTTGTTTTGGGATTGTTGCCAAAACGCTTTGTCCAGACGTTAAAAGTACCTTTTTCGGTTTGAATCGGAATCATCTGCACGCCTGCATTTGCTTTTTGCGCAGGCATATAATCAAAATATTGCGCCACAGTAGGCGTTTTTTCACTTTGACAAGCGAGGAGAAAGCATAGAGAAAGAAGGCTAAGGTGAATTTTTGTTAAATAGTTTGCCATTTTTTTTAGTTATAATACTTGTTTTATAAAAAAACAGTTGTATTTTTGCAATAAATTATGATTTAAAATGTCTATCTCACTTCAAGATTTTTATGCTAAAACAGAATTATGCAATGCAGATTTGTGGAATATTGATTCTCCAAATAATGCAACAGAAGACGCACGTTTAGATAAAGAAAAATGGCTTGAAATAGGACAACGAATTAATCGTAAAAGTAATAAAGATTTTTGCATAGACAGTATTTTTTTTGTAAAAAACAACCCCATTTCTATTTTTGTAAAAGCAAGAAATCAAAATACAAAAAAACAAGAGATTTTTAATACAATTTGGAACTTGGCTCGCCCTCGTTTTCTTTTTTTGGAAATAAATGGGGAAATAGAAGTATATGATTTAGGACAAAAACCGCACAATTCCCAACAGCCTGTTTTAGATACATTAAGTAATTTATATGATTGTCTAAAATACCATAGAGAAATTCAGGAATCTGAAAATTTATTTTTAGATGATAAATTAAGCAAAAAAAATAATACTGCGGATAAGGCATTAATTGATGACCTTAAAGAACTGCGCAAAATTCTATTGGGGAAAAGCAAAGAAATCGTATTAGGTGAAGAAAATATTTTAATTAAACATCAAGTTCACGCCTTAATTGGGCAAACCATTTTTGTCCGATACTTAGAAGATAGACATATTTTAGATAAAGAGTATTTTGAAAGAATTGCACAACAAAATGAGAATAACAAAAACGAATGGCTCGCCATTCTACATAAAGAAACAGATAAAAACAATTTATTAAACCCTGAAATTGCAGGTAAGTATTTTCCTAAAATATTGACGAATAGGGATTTTACTATCGCTTTTTTTCAGCAATTAATTACAGATTTTAATGGAGACCTTTTTTTGAAAAATGAGAATTATCAATTTTTAAAACAAGCACATCTTGATATTATTCATAATTTTTTGTTAGCAGATTTAGGAAAACAAAAAAATATATGGTTA
>JAAFHL010000164.1 GCA_013298365.1 Bacteroidota bacterium
CAGGCGAAGTTGCGGCTCAAATGTTGGCTTCTATGAACATAACACATTGTCTTGTGGGACATTCTGAAAGAAGACAGTATTTTGGAGAAACAAATGCTTTGTTGGCACAAAAGATTGATATTTGCCTGAAACATGGTTTAATCCCTATTTTTTGTATCGGGGAAACCTTGGCAGAGAGAGAATCCGAAAACACATTGTCTGTGATTCGTAGCCAAGTAGCGGAGGGCGCATTTCACCTTGATGGCGTAGCTTTTGGCAAATTGATTCTAGCTTACGAACCCGTTTGGGCGATTGGCACAGGCAAAACAGCAAGCCCGGAACAAGCGCAAGAAGTACATGCTTTTATTCGTAGTTTGATAAGCGAAAAATATGGGGAAGATGTGGCGGAAAACACGTCTATTTTGTATGGTGGTAGCGTAAATGCAGCAACTGCTGCAACCCTTTTTGCCCAAAAAGACATAGATGGCGGCTTAGTAGGCGGTGCAAGTTTAAAATCAAGAGAATTTACGGAGATTATCAAAGCTTTGTAAGATTGATTTTCTCGGAGATTAAAAGAACGCTGATTTTCGCAGAATACTTAAAATCTGTATCATCTGCGTTCTTTATCTGCGAAAATCTGCATGAACTCACAAAAAAAACAGATGAATGTAGTTTCCCACAAACATCTGATTTTTAACGGTCAAGGTTAAGAGATTAATGAGGTTCTTATTTTTTACTTTTATTCATCTCAATATATTTCGCAGCATCGCTTTGATTTTTGGGTGCTACAGCAGGCGTTGTAGTAGCAGGTGCAGCGGCTTTTCTACCTCTGCTCACACCTTGCATACGATAGTTCATGTCTTGCATTCTGTGGATTCCAGCGTCTGCGATGCCATCAATTTCTGCCTGGTTAGAAAGCGTATTGACATAAACTAAATTTGTAATAGGCGTGTGATTTGTAGAAGTGTAAGTATCTGCAAAAATAATAGCAGATTCACTGTTGTTTATTTCACCATGATTAATGATTAAGCCTAACGCCATTTCGCCATTATTTGACAATTTGCCAGACTCTTTTATAACAAACCCATTTGAAGGAGAGGTTACGGTTGCGCCTAATTCTACAATCATTTTGCCTTCTATAACGACGTTATAACCCTCGAAAGACATATTCGCATTTACAACAATACAGTCTTGTTTTCCCAAAACATAGCCAGGAAAAGAAGGAGACCAATTTGCAGGATTCTCATAAAAAGAATCAGCGTTTCCGCTAAAAAAGTAGGTGGTTGCGCTAACGGTTTGCGTAAATAAAGCTACTAAAACGAAGGCTATAAATATATTTTTCATAAAAATTAGTGGTTGATGAGATTGCGTTTTCAATTATGACACAAATATGTGGGTTATTTATTTAATAACCAAATTTTTTACATACTTTTTTCAAACTTTTTTTTCATTATACTACGAAATGATAAAAAAACAAACATACTAAAGCATAACTTTTTGTATTTAAAATAAATATAAAAAATTGAAAAACAGCTACTTAGATAAAAATATTTTTAGCTAAAAAAGCATTTTTCATACTTTTACACAAATTTCTAACATGATATATTTTTTTTAAAAAAATACTTTTCACCAAAAATCATACATGATTTGTTAATTTTCTCAAAGTAGGCAAATAGCCATTCCAATTTGCTTCTTCTTTCTGTAAACTTGGTTTGAACATATTTATTTTTGATAATAAAGTAGAATAGGATATATTTTCATTTATTGAAATTCCAAAATTCCATTTTTCATTTAATTCATTCCAATAAGGTTCATCAGTAAAAACAAGCGGCTTGCCAAGCGACATATATTCAAAAAACTTAGTAGGAATTTTGCCCACAATGCTTGGAGTCGGAATATATAAGCCTGTACCAAATTTGCAATGCTGAATCAAATGCACAATTTGAGAATAGGGAACATATTGATTTCCACCATATAAAGTAAAAAGATGCGCTAATCCGCTTGCGTTTACTTTTTGGTGAATATTGGCAATCATCTGCGTATCGTAGGTAAAGCCTGCAATGACTAAATGTAACGGTTCTATTTGATTCAAGCCTATCCATACATCAATGGTTTGTAAAATGCCCCAATTTTCCTCTAATGTCCCTGTATATAGCATATAAGACGTATTAGGCAGAGAAAGGATTAAATTATCATCAAGCATTTTTTCGCTGAATTTATTCAAAAAAACATACTTTTTTTCAGGTAAAATATCCAATATATTATCATAGCAATTTTCAGCGTAGCAAACGGCATCAAAATATTTTGCAAAAAAACGTTCCAAAGGGCGAAGCATTAAACTTATAACTTTTTTTGTAAGATGGGATAACATGGGATTAAAAAATATGTTTTTCTCATAATCTTCAAACACATCGTATATAACATAAGTCTTGGGTCGCAATATTTTATACAAAAAAGCAAAAAAAGTCAACTCTATCGCATGTATCATCAATATTGATGGTTTGTCTTGCCAAGCAATTTTCCATAATTGAATTTGTCTTTTCAATCGAGCAAAAGCAGTAGGCGCAACAGACGGCAAACCCATAAGTTCAACTTTTTCTTGAGAAACATGGATTTCATGTTTTTTTTCGCCCACGATTTTTACCTCAAAACCCAAATCTGCGAAAGATAGTCCATATTTATAATAGATACGAGGGTGCATAACGGTATCTAATACCGAGAGTTGCAAAATTTTTGGCATGATTTGCACATTTTTTAGCCGTTGTCTGTGAAGACACAGACAACGGCTATTGATAAATTTAGTTTATGGTAAACAACACGTCTGCCATTATAATCAGTAATTCTTTTCTGTGCCGTAGGCACTAAATATCGGTAGAAATATGAATATAACGTCCCCTTTTGTATATTTTTTTGTGCAAGCACAAAAAATACAGGAAAATTTGGGGTGATTTATTATTTTTTACCGATATTTTATCCCTAACGGGATAGGAAAAACAACAATGGCAGACATGTTGAGTAAACAATTACTCATTTTTGGTAGGCATATTTTCTGGCAAACGAAGACGAGGAATTTCGGGAAAACGCTCAATTTCGCCTTTTTTCTCTGTATTTTCTTCAAATTCTATTTTGTTGAAAACGCCTTTTTTGATAATCAAACCATGCGTAGAAATCGTTTTAATCGGATTTTTAGACTCAATAGCAGTTTCGGCAAGTACAGAAGTCATGCGTACAATAATGCTATTTTGCAATTTGCTTACGCCTTGTACATTTACTTCCAAATATTGTGGTGCAGCTTTGTAATAAATAATCAACACTTCTGACGCAAAATTAGGCATTACTCTTTTTTGTCCTTTTTTGAGGGGAGCTTCTTCAAACAATTGATTAAATTGCTTTAAGGTTTGCACTAAATAGGTTTGGTCTCCATTTTGTGTAGGCAAAATCCGAAAGCGATAACCTGTAAGTGGCGTATAATCGACCTTTTTCTCTGCATTGTTTGGACGCTTGTAAGCAATATATTGTCTATCACTGGTTTTGCGCACATCTCCATTTTCCTTGAAAATGATTTGTTTGTAGTTGATTCTATCCAAAGCAATAACTAAGGAATTTGGTACTACGTCAGAAAGGTCTGTTACTTGCGAACTTGAATTATAGGTAACATACAAGGCATTGTCCAATATATAAACCTCCACATCTTTAAAATTCCAATAAGAACGGTCAGATTTATTGATAACTAATACGAATTGGTCTTGAAAATCAGGCATTTCGCCTGTTTCTCCCTTTACAGGCGCAAGTTTTGTATTAAATTCGGTGTCGTTAGAAACGACATGAAAGTCATTCATCGGATTTCTATCCGGAGAAGCGATATTAAAACCCGTAACTACTGCATGATTTACGGCTTTGCGCATGTCTGGATTTCCAATATCAAAGTGCAAATCGGTCACCTCAATGCACTTGCAGCTTTCAGTTTTGCTTTTAACAATGCCTGTAACCACAACATATTGTTGAAGGTAGGCTCTTTTGTCCATCAAACTAAAAAATTTGGTAAAGTCCAAACGATAAGTACCATCATAAGCCTCTAATGCAAATGCGCCTTTGCCACAATCACACTCAGACTGTGTGGTAAGGAGGACAGCTTTCCCTTTTTTCACGACTACCGACTGTGCCGCAAGCGAAAAGGAGAGTAAGCACAATAAAACTACGTATAAAGTTGCTTTCATATTGACAATTAATGTATTGAATAATGTACAGTGAAAAGTGTATGCTTTAATAAAATCAAGCTAAATATCTGAAAATGAAGCTTTTTGACATTTGCGCTACCCTTAATAATATCAGCAAAAATAAGCTACTTTTCGATGAAAAATAAAACACAAGTTGCATCATATTCTATCATTTACTTAGTAGGTCGCAAATTTGAGAAAAAAAATTATCAATTTATACAAAATGTTGAAAAATAGCCCTAATATGTCTTATATTTTTTTGGGAATATAGTTAAAAGGCGAATCAAAGTCGGCAAAAGGTGTTTGCTTACTGTCTTTTTCAGAAATAACAGGTGCATTTTCCAACGCCTGCCATGCAACCCCGATATTGACATCATTCCACAAAAGTCCACCGTCCGAAGCAGCGTCATATACATTTGTACATTTATAATAAAATAAGCAAGTATCAGAAAGCACTTGAAAGCCATGCGCAAAACCTGGCGGAATATAGAGAAACTGCATTTTTTCGGCATCTAATTCGACAGCGACATGCTTGCCATAAAAAGGTGAGCCTTTGCGAATATCTACCGCTACATCTAAGACTTTGCCCTGAAAAGCAGCCACTAATTTGCCCTGTGCGTAAGGGGGATGCTGAAAATGCAAACCCCGAATCGTGCCTTTTTGCGAAGAGGAAAGATTGTCTTGTACAAAATGCAAATCGCTCAAACCTGCTGCCGCAAAGGCTTGTTGATTATAAGATTCTAAAAAAAAGCCTCTTGCATCTCGAAACACTTTGGGCTGTATCAACAATACATCTGGAATTTCGGTAGGAAAAATTTGTAACATGTTATTTATAAATGTAAAAAAACTTTGCAGCAAAGTTGCTACAAAGTTTTGGAATTATTAAACATAAATCGTAAAATTTTCTTACCTCGCTGCATGTGTTTCCAAATAAGCCTGACTTGGCGCATGTTCATTGTCTATTCCTCTGATAATTACCTGCATGTCATTGCGGGCAAAAGTTGTTACCTCCATTTCAAATTTTCGGTCTTTTAGGTTCACCTGAGTCATTTGACTTTTATCTTTTGGATTAAGAATCTGCGCTACATCTTCTGATATCATACCAAAATATTCCATTGCGCCTTTTACGGCTTCCTTCATGTCATGACTTTTTTCATAGTTTTTTCTCACCTCTACTTTATACAAGCGATGACGATGATTGAAATAATATTCGGCAACAAAACCATCATAATAAGCGGTAAGCGGTTGCGAAGGTTTCTCTAATTCGAGTTCTTGAACCTTCATGGCTTGTAATTCCGCCACAACGTCTTCATACGTTTTATTAAACCCCACAAACATCACATTTTGTGCAAACATGTTTGTGAGCAACAAGAATCCTGCAAGAAAAAGGCTAGTGGTTAAATAAATTTGTTTCATGGTACATTTTCCGTTAATTTTGAAGCAATTTTGAGGAAGAAGTGCGTATCGTATTGATATCGTAGGTTGGCAAAATATACGCCAATGGTATATTAGCCATATTAAAATAGCATAGAACAATTATATACACAAGTAAGATAATTCTGTTTATATACTTTTATAATAGATAATTATCTATTTTCATGGTAAAAAATATTTTTCTTACAAATAAAAGATAGCAAAAAGTTTTTTTTCAATCATTATGGGTGTGTTTAAATCGCAGACTATTGACAAAACATGTATGCTTAATGCTTTGCTTTTTTATGCGATTCTGGAGAATCTCAGTACGAATATCGTTTTCATTAGACATCTTGCAAAAGTCATTTTTAAGCGACAAAATATAGCATAGTGTTTCATTCCGTTAGCCTTTAACCCACCCGTTTTTTGTCTTTCGACAAAAAACGCCCTTCCAAGAGGGCATTTATCGCAAGGCTAAAAGCCTTTTGCATAAATGCCCTCTTGGGAGGGCAGCAAAAATGCTGGCAGTTTTGCGGGTGGGTTAAACGCTAAGATGAACCACATTTTACTTTCGCAAGAAGCCTATTCGCAACTTACATTAATTACAGCACATAAATCATTCATTTTATACACATTTATTTCATTTATTGTAGCATAATCAAGACAATACATTACATCATTTTTACAAAGGTTATTTAAGGATTCATTATGCAGAAAACGGAACGCATTTTTGAAATTTTAGCAGAAAAATTTCCCAACAAAGATTGTATTCAATACTATGCAAATGTACAACAAGCATGCATTATTGTGCCAAAGGCGCAATTAATTGAGGTATTTTATTTTTTGCAAAAAGATGAAAGGCTTTATTTTGACTACTTAAATTGCTTGTCTGGCGTGGATTATGGCGCAAAAGAAAACAAAATGGAAGTTGTCTATCAACTTACTTCAATTCCGCACGAATATCAACTAACGGTGAAATGTATTTTACCTCGTCCAACATTGCCTGAACTACCCAAAATCCCGTCTGTTTCGCATATTTGGAAAACAGCAGAGTGGCACGAGCGAGAGGCGTATGACTTGTTAGGGATTGAATTTGAAGGACACCCTGACTTGCGCCGCATCTTGATGCCCGATGATTGGGAGGGCTATCCGCTACGCAAAGATTATCAGCCTGCGGAAAGTTATCACGATATTAAAATTGCGTATTGAGGTTTTATATGAAATACACAGCAAATTATATCTACACCCCCGAAGGTTTTTTAGCAAATTATCTCATAGAAACCAATGAAAAGGGAATTATTACCGATTTTCGCCCAATAGCAGCAGGCGAAGACGCTCTTTTTTACGAAGGCATTTTGTGTCCAGGCTTTGTCAATGCGCATTGTCATTTGGAATTGAGTGCTTTGCGAGGGCTTGTGCCTGAACACACAGGCATGACAGGTTTTGCAGGGCAGGTAGTGGGAAAAAGGAAAAATATTTCCCCCGCTGAAAATGAAACGGCAATAAAAAAAGCCCTTGAAGAAATGTGGGAAAGCGGCACAGAGGCTGTTGGCGATATTTGCAATGAAGCCACAACTGCACCTTTCAAAAAAGCCTTTCCTGCCTTATTTTGCTACAATTTTGTAGAAATATTTGGCATGAGAGAGAACATGGCTGATACAATTTGGGAAAAAGGGCTTGCACTTTTACCGCTTTTTGAAGGGGAGAATCAGGAAATAAATTTGACTTTACATGCGCCATATTCGCTGTCTTTGGCATTGCGAGAAAAAGCCAAAAAATATTTTTTGCAAAGCAAAAATAAAGTTGTTTCTATTCATCTCTTAGAATCAAAAGCAGAAAGAGCAATTTTTGAAGCAAAAACAGGCGATTTTGCCACTTTTTACCAGCAAATTGGCATTGATTTTCAGGGTTTTCCTAGCTCAAGCCCCATAGAATATGTACTTTTTCCTTTTGAAAATGCGCAAAATTTGCTGCTTGTTCATAATACAGAAATCAGCGAAATAGAAATAGATTTCATTATTTCTCATTTTGCTAATGCTTTTTTCTGTCTTTGTCCTCGTTCTAATCTATTCATTCACAATACTTTTCCCGATATTTCTTTGTTTTTGAAACATAAAAATCGCATTTGTTTGGGAACAGATAGCCTTGCAAGTAATCACTCATTGGAAATGTTGGCAGAAATTTATGCCATTCAACAGCGTTTTCCTACAATAAATTTGCATACACTGCTTACTTGGCTCATTTCAAATGGGGCTGCTGCTTTGCAACAAAGTCATTACTTGGGACATTTTGAAATTGGAAAAAATGCAGGAATTATTCATATTCAAGAAATTAGCCATTTATCTTTAACGGAAAATAGCAAGGCAATACGACTTGTCTAACATTTTGATATCGATGTAAAGAAATGGATTAAAGCTATTTCCTCCCTGTCAGGGTTAAACCCTGACAGGGTTTGATTTTTTTATTATTGTTTTTTATGCGAAATTATGGTCAGAAGTTGCCGCCGATTTTCTATGTCGTTATCAAATTTGTTTACAATGACAGTGCCTTAAAATCAGAAATGCCCTTTTTTTCTTGCGTAAAAGCAATGCCAAGACAGATGATTTTTTTGCCGCTGCCTAAATACGGAGCGGCATATTTGTTTATATTTATTTGTGGCTGTGGGACTTATGATTATAGCTGGAGATTACGAAACAGAAGAAACGAATACGATTGCTGTTGCAGAAGTTGCGCCAATTTATGCTCATAAAAGTGTAGATACTTTTTTGGAGAAAACTTTTTGGAAAGCAAAGGAAGAAGTACAACGGGCTTTTTTGTGGCAACTATTTATGCAAAATCCTACTTTTATTGCGCAGTTTGATGCTTTTATCAAAGCAGAAGTTGAACCTGCAAATACTAAAAGCATGGCAGGCTTGGCATTAGCAGGATTTGGGACAATAATACTCGACTGTGTGGCAGAAGGATTTCCTAGTAAAGCAAATCCACTAGGCATTTGAAGTTTATTTCGATTATAAACATATCTTCTATCGGTTGAAAATAAGAGGTTTCCGTTTATGTCTGAAATCGTAGCAACGCCTTCTTGCGTGTAAAGTGGGCTTGAAACGGCAATAGCACTGCCTGAACTGAAATAAAGTCCTGCATTATGTCCAAAATGCCAATGATTTGCAATACCGCCATTTTGAGCATAAAATATTGAAAAAGAGCAATATAAAACAATTAGTAAGACATAAAACTTTTTCATGTTATTGGGTTTTTATCGTGTTCGTACCTTACTTGCCAAATAGACAAACTACCACAAATATAGGTATTTTTGCTTCAAAAAGGAAAAATAAGCCACATTTTTATGAAACATTATATATATTTAGGTTCACACAGATTTTCGCAAATAAAAACAGATTTTCGCAGATAGAAGCACTAATTTGCAAAAATCTGAGGTTCAATCTGTGTTTATCTGCGAGAACTTATTTTTACCCAAAAACTATATTCTTTCTTTTATCCAGCCCAAAAGCATTTCCAAAATCACTTCTTTTTCGGGTTCATTATGAGACTCATGAAAAAAACCTTGCAAAGATTTCCACGTAATATCACCTTTTGCTTTCTGTGCAAATTCTTTGCTTCCTGCATAGCCTGTAATTTTGTCAGATGTGCCATGATAAATGAGCAAAGGAAATTTCCACTTCTCTGCATTTTGCAACGCCCAATCTCCCGCATTTTTTGTCCCCAGAAACATTGCAGGGCTAATAAGGTCATGTACAAGTGCGTCTTCTTTGTACTTTCT
The DNA here is from genome assembly GCA_013298365.1 of Bacteroidota bacterium. Lineage (GTDB taxonomy): Bacteria > Bacteroidota > Bacteroidia > J057 > J057 > JAAFHL01. The sequence continues at coordinate 9,388 of JAAFHL010000164.1, forward strand.
CACTTCATTTATATCACGGCTAATGGCAGTTACATCTAATTTTGTAGATTGTGTAAACGAAGGATATATTTTTATCATTGTATTTGCCAAAAACAAATCCAATTTTGATGGCTCAAATGCCAAACTTAGCCAAGGCGCAGAGGCAATCACACCTTTTAGGTTGGGATTGCGGCGAAGGGCATAATTAAGCACCACATTTCCGCCCATACTATGCCCAAATAGAAAGACAGGCACATTAGGTGCAAGTGAACTTGCTTGTTTAAGCAATAAATCTACATCTTTCATCAAT
>JAAFHL010000165.1 GCA_013298365.1 Bacteroidota bacterium
TATAGCCTATCACCCCTATCACAATGTTGTCTTTTTCACCAGGCCATTCTGTATATTTAATGAAATTATAAACATATACAGCGTTTTCTTTATAGTCATATTCATAGTTTTGTGCCATCATATTATGGGCAAAGATACAAAATAGCAGCATGAAAACGCCAAGAATAAACCTTTGGTATAAATAATGTAAGATATTAATCAAATTTGTTCTTAAATGATTCATGGTGCAAATGATAGAATTTAGATATAATTAGCAAAAAAACAGCCAAACTTATTTTTCGTATTTTCATACTTTTCGTAGAATCGTTAATAAGTATGGTATTTATACGCAAATATAAATAAAAAGGCGGGGGCTTACAGAAATATAGTCACTTTTTTTACTAAAAACTATACGTTAATGTAGGTAAAATAAATATTTTTTGAGGAGATTATCCATAGATATTTTTTTTTATATGTAAGATTTTGTACATATTTGTACAAAAAATCATTTTTTAGTCTTTTTACTGTTCATCTTTAAACGTAATATTATACTTCAATTTGAAGATTATTTCAGTTCCCATGCCAGGATAGTCCCCATGTAGCCCATTATAGGGCTGAATATATAGAATGGCTTCATTTGTAATATTATATACGCCCATACCAAAAGAAAGTCCCCTAACAAGATTATTGCAACCTATATAGATATTGAATTGCATCTGTGGTGTGTAAGTAGTCAAGACAGGATTTCCCTGCGTGTCCAAACTTGTATAGCCATAACGTCTGTCCAACAAAATAGCTGATGGCGCAATATAAAATAAACGCCCCATATTTACGCCTGTAAATACCGTAAGTTTGTGATTAGCAATTCCAAGATTTGCATATTTATCTATACTCACTTCGTTAGCAGCGTCATTTTTGCCGTCTAATACACTATAATAAGCATACGCCAAATTGATAAAACCCAAAGAAGATTTGTATTTATACTCCATTTCTCCGCCTATTGTACTAATAACTTTATCGGAATTGAGATAGCCTTCTGGGGTATCTGCAAAAGAGGTGGTATCTACCACATATCTAATCGCATTTTGAGTACTTATGTCATAAAAACTTAATGAAAGATAGCTATTTCGATTGATTTGCAAGCCTGTTTCTATTTCATATGTGCGGGTTCTTTCAGGCTTCATCACAGGACTAATGCTTAGTTGAATATTTTCTATGCCTGGCGCACGATAAGAGGAGGCATATAAGCCTTTAAAATTAAATTTCCCTACTCTTTTGGTAATGCCAAGACGTGGGTTAAATGCTGCGCCCGTTGCAGAATTTAAGTCATATCTTGCGCCAAGGGTGATATTGGCAAAACGAGATTTGATGAGAGATTGTACAAAAGCGGCATAATTAAAATAGCGAACCCGATTGGTATTATCCCTTGCAAAAACTTGCGGATTGCCATGTATATCAGGCTTTTGAGCATCATCATAATACATTTCTGCGCCCGAGGTAATGTTTAGCCAATATTTTGCGTCCCATATTGCTGCTAAGTTGAAGCGATAACGGTCAGCAATAATTTTATAGTTTGGGTAGGCATCTATGGAGTCTATGATGTCTGTAACCAACCATGGTGTACAACGTTTGTAGTTCAACTTTCCTTGTAGTTGAAAATTAGTATTTATTTTTTGAATATATTTGGCTTCTGCCATATAGGTGCCAAAATTGGTTGAATACGCCTTACTCATCGCATCTATATAAGCATCTCTTGTAGTTGTTTCAAGCATATCATAGATAAAGCGCGCCGAAAAGCCTTTGTAACTAAGCCCAAGGTTCAAATTAGTAGGGTTTAAATCTGCATTGTTTTTCATGTCAAAACTATTGCCATGTATATCGGTATAAATAGAATTGCTTCTTTGCCCACGCCCTATCAAGGTTGACATAGAAAACGAAAGATTATTCACTTTTTTGCCAATCGCCAAGCCTACATTTTGACGTGCATAAGTATTAGTTGTTTGTCCAATAATGACATTCGCCTCAACGCCATTGATGTCTTCGGCACTTTTGGAAATGATGTTAATCACTGCATATTCGGCATAGCCCCCATAAATCGCCGAGCCGGGTCCACGTATGACTTCTATCTTTTTGATTTGCGAAATATTGTAATTGTTGCCAAAGATAAGGGTAGAATAGGCGGTTTCATTCATTTCCTGCCCATCTAATAACAGCAAAACCTTGCCCTCATTTGCCCACAAACCTCGAATCGAAATACCTACTACGCCTTGTACATCTACATTAAAATCTATGCCAGGCACTTGCTGAAAAACGTCTATAATGTCCCTTGCCCCACTCTTTTCGATGTCTTCTGCGGTAATGACAGACACAATCGAAGGGCTTCTTTTGAGCGACAAAGGCTTGCGAGAGGCTGCTGCAATCGCTTGTGTAACCATTTTTTCCATCTCTGTGGTTTTGTAGCGAGATTTTAACTTCGACAATTCCTCAATAGACATATCCGACAAATCCATGGTATCCCTTGCCGTAGAATCTACTTGCGCAAGCAACAGGGTATAAAATGCTAAAAAACAAAGGAGGAGATATATTTTCTTCATATTAAATTATTGTGATTCTTTTTCTTTAAACGAAATATTATAGCTTAGATTGAAAATAATTTCAGTCCCCATACCCGGATATTCGCCATGCGAGCCATTATAGGGTTGCAGATAAAGTACTTCTTGATTTGTAATATTATATACACCCATGCCAAACTTAAAACCTGGCAGCAAATTTTTTGCCCCCACATACACATTTACTTGTAATTGTGGCTGATAGGTATGCAAAATAAGATTTCCCAAGGTATCTATTGAGTTATAGCCATATCGTTTCCCCAAAAAATTAGCAGAAGGCGAAATATAGAAAAAACGCCCTACATTTATATTCGTGAGCAAGGTGAATTTGTGGTTGGGAATACCCAAACTTGCCCGCCTATTGATACTAACCGCATTTGCTTCATCTACCTCTTTGCTGCCAACAGAATAATAAGAATATGCCAAATTGATAAAACCAACAGGCGACTTGTATTTATATTCAATGTCTATCCCTTGTGAGCCTATTTTTTTCGTGCTATTCACGTAGCCGTCAGGCGAGTAGGCAAAAGTCGTATCAAATGTATAGCGAATAGAATTGCGTGTTAATATGTCATATAAGCTCACAGATAAAAACATATTACGATTGATTTGATATGAGCTTTCTAATTCGCAGGTCATAGATTTTTCAGGCAAAATCGCATTATTTATGCTTGTTTGAATGTTTTCTATGCCTGGCGCACGATAAGAATGTGCATACAGCAGTTTGAAATAAAAAGGACCTGTTTTTTTGGTAATACCCAAACGAGGCGAAAATGCAGCTCCCGAAGCAGAATTGAGGTCGTATCTTGCGCCAATCGTGATATTGGCAAAACGAGACTTAATGAGAGACTGCATGAATGCCGCATAGTTCAAATAATGTACTTCGCTTGCATCATCATTTCTAAACAGTTGAATTTCTTTGTTGAGGATAGGTTTTTGCGCCTTGTCAAAATACATTTCAGTACCTGCTGTAACATTGAGCCAGTATTTTGCGTCCCAAATTGCCGCCACATTAGCTCTGTAACGGTCGGCAATGATTTTATAAGAAGGATAATCATCTTCGGGGGCTGCCACACCCTTAAATTCCCATGGAATACAGCGTATATAATTAAGTTTGGTTTGTATCACTAAATTTGAACGAATTTGAGGGCTATATTTTATTTCCGCCAAGGAAGTCGTAAAATTATTGGAATATGCCTGAGACATTTCTTCGATATATCCATCTCGAGTAGTTGTAGCAAGCATATCATAGATGAGACGTACAGAAACTTTCTTATAACTAAGCCCAACGTTCAGATTTGTGGGATTGAGGTCTGCATTGCCTACCATGCTAAAACCATGTCCGTCTATGTCTTGATAGAAAGAATTGCTTCTTTGTCCCCTACCCAAAAAAGTAGAGAGTGAAAAAGAAAGGTCATTGATTTTTTTACCTACACTTATGCTAAAATTTTGGCGAGCATACGTATTTACGGCTTGTCCAATAATGAGATTTGTTTGCAAACCATTGATTTCCGAAGCACTTTTTGTGATAATATTAATCACTGCATATTCGGCATAGCCCCCATAAATAGCAGAACCAGGCCCACGTATGACTTCTATTTTTTTGATTTGGGAAATATTGTAATTATTGCCAAACACAACCGTTGAATAGGCGGTTTCATTCATTTCTTGCCCGTCTAACAAAACTAGAATTTTGCCTTCGTATGCCCACAAACCCCGAAATGACATGCCTACTGCGCCTTGCACATCTACATGAAAATCTATGCCTGGCACTAAGCGAAATACATCTATAATATCCCTCGCACCACTTTTTTCGATGTCATCTGCGGTGATGACAGACACAATAGACGGCGATTTTTTGAGTGAAATAGGTTTTCGAGAAGCTACAACAATCGCTTGTGTTACCATTTTTTCGATTTCCGTAGCCTTATACCTAGATTTTAACTTAGAAAGTTCTTCATTAGACATGTCTGAGAAATCTATTGTATCCTTTTCAAAAACTGTTAATTCGTCTTCTGTTTGCCCAATAACCGTCAAGAAAGCACATAAAAAGCAAACAAATAAATATTTTTTCATACCTACCTCACTAAGATTGCATTATTTAAAATCTGTTCCGAAATTTGCAGTCCCCTTGCGTTACAATTTCGGATACTCAACTGATACCTTGTTTTAAAGTCGTCATCTTCATCTATAAACAATGAGATGCAAGCTCCCTGACGACTCAAATTCCCCTTCTCTGTAATAATCAAAATCGGCAACTTATTCGTTAATAGATGCACATCTCTCAATTTGTCCGAAGACCCAACTGCAATCAAAACCACATCTACTGTATTCGACTCACTCGGTTTAATATACTTCAAAGTAATGGAAAGATTGCTACTTTTCTTTTTCAAAAGCAGACGCCTGAATTCTGGCACAAAAGGGGTGTAACCGATAACCCCTATACTAATATTGTCTTTCCCTGATGGAAAGTCTGTATATTTAATAAAATTATACACATATACTGCATTTTCCTTATAATCATAGTCATACGATTGTGCGAATAATTGTGTATTAAAGCACCTTAGTAATAGCAATAACCCATATATTGGAACGTTTTTTAAGCTATGATGTAAGATATTTGTAAAATGTGTTTTCAAATATAGCATATATTAAGTGATAAATCCTGATTTGAGGTAGTGTAAGAAAACCCCAAAACTACTTTTAAATTTTCAATTTACCACATTTTTTTTAGCATTTATTGAAAATATCAAAATAATATCTTTATTCGCTTAAATATTGCGCTGTGTTATTCCATTTAAAAGTATTAGCAATAATTGTTCCTTTAATTTTAAAATTAATTCATATTTGGAATTAAATGACTGATTTATTTGCATTTTTTGAGTAAGATTTTAAGCATATTCGTATATTTTTTGGATGTAATTTTTTTATACAAATAAAAAATTTATATAACATTTCAATTAAATTATTTTTAGATAAAAAAATGTATTCTGATACGGCAAATTTTTAAATTTAAGATAAATGGAAGAAATAAATAAAATATATGCTTAATTATTTTATTCATGCTAGTAAATTATTTTCTTGCTAATAATAAATGGGTGCTTATATGTACAAAATAGCTACTATTTGGAAGGAGTCTGTATTTTTTGTATCTTTGTTCAAAAATAGAAATTATGCAAACACTTTTCAAATCCATTGTCGGCTCAAATGCGTATGGAACAAATATTGCCACGTCAGATATAGACATGATGTCTATTTTTAAATATCCACTACACAACTATTTGCGTTATAGTTTTCAAGATACAATCGTCAAGTCAAAAGGTGATGAGGTTGATTTTGAAATTGGGCGTTTTCTTCATTTGTTGGGCAAAAGCAATCCCACAGTTTTTCAACTCCTGTGGACTCCAGAAAGATGTATTTTGGAGACTTCCGAAGCCTTTGAAAAGTTGAGAGAAATACGTCATCAGTTCTTGTCAAAAGCCTGTCGTGTGCCTTTTATCGGCTATGCAAAACAGCAATTAGCGAAGGCACAAACCGCAAATAGACGAGCAGAATGGGAGAAAAAAGACATGCAAAGGCTCAATCCTTTGGATTTTTGTTGGGTTATTTTAGATGAAAAAATGATACATAGCACCCAAAAGCAGGGCGTTATTTCGCTATCAGAATATTTGAATATCAAGGGCTTAGCACAAACAGAAGTGGTACTTACCAAATTGCAACATACAAAAGAGGGACATCAGTTATTTAGACAAGAAAATCCTCGTGGCATTACGGTTGATGACAGCAATAATTTGCGGGTGTCCGAAACACCTATCGGCGTTTTGCCGATTGCTACGGTTTTATACAACCTTGATGGCTATTCGCATCATTGCAAAGAATATCATGACTACCTCAAAGCCAAAGAAACACGCAATAAGCAACGTTATATTGACAATGGAGAAAAAACGTATGATGTCAAAAACTTGATGCACACCGTTCGTTTAGTCAATATGGCAGAAGAAATCGCCACAAAAGGAGAGGTTTATATAGACAGAACAGGCATTGATGCCGATTACCTCAAAGCAATTCGACAAGGACAGGTAGATTTACATCAAATTTTCCTTGAAATAGAAGAAAAAGTCAAAAGAATAGATATTTTGTTCGATAATTCTCACCTTCCTGACCAAATAACAGTAGATATTGAGGCTTTGATTGTAGAAATGCGTTCGTAAGATGTTTTTTAGGCAGATTCTCGAAGATAATTACTTTTATCTGCGAAAATCTGCCATCATCTGTGAGCATCAGCGAGAAATTAGTTCCTTTTTCAAAAACTGCCCCGTTACAGATGCCTCACAAGCCGCAACCTGCTCAGGTGTGCCTTCTACCACAATATTTCCACCTCTTCTGCCTCCTTCGGGTCCTATATCTATCAGATAATCAGCGTATTTGATAACGTCCATGTTGTGTTCTATCACCACAACCGTATTCCCTCTTTCTACCAAACGAGTGATAACACCAAGCAAGGTTTCAATGTCTTGAAAATGCAAGCCTGTTGTGGGTTCATCAAGAATATAAATCGTATTTCCTGTATCTTTTTTAGCAAGTTCGGTAGCGATTTTTACCCTTTGCGCTTCTCCACCCGACAAAGTAGTCGCAGGCTGTCCAATTGTTATATAACCTAAACCTACCTCATTCAAGGTTTGCAAAACCCTTTTGATACGAGGTTGCGCATCAAAAAAATCTACCGCATCAGCCACCGTCATATTCAATACATCATTGATAGATTTGCCTTTGTAGCGCACTTCAAGCGTTTCTCGATTGTAGCGGCTGCCTTGACATTTTTCGCAAGTAACATAAACGGTAGGTAGAAAATTCATCTCAATCGCTTGTAAACCAGCTCCTTCGCAGGTTTCGCATCTTCCTCCTTTTACATTGAAAGAAAAACGCCCAACTTTATAACCCCTGATTTGTGCTTCGGGCATTTGCGCAAACAAATCTCGAATATAAGAAAAAACATTGGTATAAGTTGCTGCATTGCTACGAGGCGTGCGTCCTATCGGCGATTGGTCAATTTGAATGACTTTATTTATTTTTTCTAAACCATGTATAGCACTGTAATACAAGGGTTTATCTTTTGCTTTGTAAATGTAATGATTCAAAATAGGATACAAGGTTTCATTGATAAGCGTAGATTTTCCACTTCCTGAAACGCCTGTAACACACACTAATAAGCCCAAAGGTAATTTTAGGGTAACATTTTGAAGATTATTGCCTGTTGCACCTTCCAAAATCAAATACTGCTCAGGTTTCGGCTGCCTACGTGCGGCAGGAATCGCAATGCTTCTTTTGCCTGAAAGAAAATCTGCGGTAGAACTTGTGGCTTGCAGCAAGTCCGCAGGTGTGCCTTGCGTAACCACATTGCCTCCATATACCCCTGCACCTGGTCCAAAATCTATCACATAATCTGATTCAAGCATCATATCTTTGTCATGCTCTACCACCAAAACCGAATTGCCAATATCTCTCAGATTTTTTAGAGAATTAATAAGTCGCTCATTATCACGTTGATGCAAGCCAATACTTGGCTCATCTAAGATATACATAACGCCCATAAGTTGCGAGCCAATTTGCGTAGCAAGCCGAATCCTTTGTGCTTCGCCACCTGACAAAGTTTTCGAAGGTCTGTCAAGCGAAAGATAATCTAACCCTACTTCTAACAAAAAATCTAACCTTTTTCCGATTTCTTTTAAAACTTCGCCCCCAATAGTTAATTGTTTGTTTGACAATATATTAGGAGCTTCTTCAACCCAATTGTATAAAGTTTTTATATCCATATCAGCCAGTTCTGCGATATGTTTTCCGCCTATTTTAAATTGAAGACTTTCAGGTTTTAGCCTCATTCCATTGCACGCATCGCAGGTTGCAATGTGCATAAATTCCGCTGCCCACTCTTTTATTTTTTCGGAAACTGAACCATGATATTGTTCTGACACAAAATTTTTGATACCCGAAAAACTCACTTTTTGCTTACCTTTTCCTTTTTCTGTCCCATTGATAATAATATCTTGTGTTTCAGGCGCAAGCGTTTCCCAAGCATCAGCTAAGGTAAAACCTAATTTTTCGCCCAACTCTCTCAACTGTTTAAAAATCCAAATATCTCGAAACTCGCCCACAGGCGCAATCGCTCCTTTGTTGATAGAAAGCGTTTTATCGGGTACTAAGGCATTGTCATTTACCTCCGTTAATTGCGCCAAACCCAGACACTTAGGGCAATATCCATACGGCGAATTAAAAGAAAAAGTATTTGGAGAAGGCACATCATAGCTAATTCCTGAAACTGCGTCCATCAAGTTTCGGCTGTACCAATAAGTTTTTGGGCTATTGAGCGTAGTCGAAGTATCTTGTTCATGTTCCATCAATAAAACTGTTCCTTCCCCCATTTTCATTGCCATCTGAATGCTCTCAAACAAGCGTTTATTGTCTGTGCCAACTTTTGCCCTATCTACCACAAGCTCAATGTCATGAATCTTGTAGCGGTCGAGCTGCATGTCTTTTTTTATATCGGTCAAAACACCACCTATGCGCACTTTTCCAAAACCTTGTTTGCCCAAGGTTTCAAATAATTCACGATAATGCCCTTTACGTGAGCGCACAAGTGGCGCAAGAATATTTATTTTTTTTCCATCAAAATTTTGCTGAATGGTCTCAACTACTTGTTCATCAGTCATTTTGACCATGAGATTGCCCGTTTCATGGCTATACGCATCAGCAGCACGAGCATATAACAAACGAAGCAAATCGTATATTTCGGTAACTGTCCCTACCGTAGAACGAGGATTTCGGTTTGTAGTTTTTTGCTCAATCGCAATGACAGGACTCAAACCCTCAATTTTATCTACATCAGGACTTTCCAAATTTCCCAAAAACTGCCGAATATATGCCGAAAAACTCTCCAAATAGCGGCGTTGTCCTTCTGCATAAACAGTATCAAACGCCAAAGAGCTTTTGCCTGAGCCACTTACGCCTGTGATAACGACCAATTT
>JAAFHL010000166.1 GCA_013298365.1 Bacteroidota bacterium
AATAATGTCTATTTCTACGAAATGGCAACAGACAAAACGATACAAGTTACCACAGATGGCAAGCAAAACGAAATCATCAATGGCGCAACTGATTGGGTATATGAGGAAGAATTTTCCTTTGCACCTGCTTTTTTCTGGTCGCCCAAAAGTGATAGGATTGCCTATTATCGTTTTAATGAAAAAGAGGTAAAAGAATTTTCGATGGAAATGTACGGTGAATTGTACCCGACTCAATACAAATTTAAGTATCCAAAAGCGGGCGAAAAAAATTCGGTCGTAGATATTTTTGTCTATGATTTGGGGGGAAATAAAGTAGTTCAAGCCGATTTGGGCAAAGAAACTGACATGTATATTCCTCGTATTCGTTGGACACAAAACAATGATATTTTGGCAGTTATGCGCATGAATCGCTTGCAAAACTACCTTGATGTCCTGCATGTAAATGCGACAACAGGCAAGGCTGCGATTATGCTTACTGAAACAAGCGACACTTACGTAGAAATCACCGATGATAAATGGCAATTCCCTGCAAATCACCCTGATATGTTGTGGATGAGTGAGCAAAATGGTTATAATCACATTTATCGTTACGGAATTGATGGCAAATTGATGGGGCAAATCACGTCTGGCGACTTTGATGTGTTACAAATTGTGAGCATTGACGAAAAAAATGACAAGATTTATTATATTTCTTCCGAAGTTTCTGCGACCGAAAAACATTTGTATAGCATTGGTTTTGATGGAAAAAACAAGAAAAGACTTACAAATGAGGCAGGTACACACGATGTTTCGTTTAGTTCGGCTTGTAGCTACTACATAGACGCTTATTCTACAGCAACAAATCCAGGCAAAACGGAATTGCGCAGGTCAAAAACAGGGGATTTAGAGAAAACCTTGGTTGATAACAAACGTGTAACAGAGGAATTAAACAAGGCAGGCATGGGAAAAACAGAATTTTTCAGCTTCAAAACTACTGAAAATATTGAGTTAAATGGCTGGATGATAAAGCCTAAAGACTTTTCGCCTAAAAAGAAATATCCTGTGTTGATGTATGTGTATGGCGGTCCGGGCATCAATACCGTAAACAATGCGTGGGGCTATTCTAACACGATGTGGTACAATATGTTAGCACAAAAAGGTTATATTGTCATTTCCGTAGATGGACGTGGCACAGGCAACAGAGGCGCAAAATTCAAAAAATGTACCTACGCAAATCTGGGCAAATTGGAGTTGCAAGACCAGTTAGAAGCCGCAAAATACATCAAAAAATTGGCGTATGTAGATGCAAATAGAGTAGGCATTTGGGGCTGGAGTTATGGCGGTTATATGACGGCTTTGTGTATGACAAAAGGCGGTAGCATGTTCAAAATGGGCATTTCCGTTGCACCTGTTACAAATTGGCGTTTTTATGACACGATTTATACAGAAAGATATTTGCAAACGCCTCAAGAAAATGCAAAAGGTTATGACGATAATTCGCCTATCAATTATGCCAAGGATTTGCAAGGAAAATATCTACTTGTACACGGTGCTGCCGATGACAATGTGCATTTTCAAAATTCAATGGAGTGGGTTACCGCTTTGGTTAATGCAGGAAAACAGTTTGATATGATGGCGTATCCCAACAAAAATCATAGCATTGGCGGAGGCATGACTCGTATGCACCTTTATACAAAAATGACAGATTATATTTTGAATAATTTGTAGATTTAGGTTTCAAAAGTAGCGAAAATTCGTACATTTTCGCTACCCAAAAATGTATGCACAAACTGCGCAATAAAGCTACTTTTTCTATATGGAAAATCGTTACATTATGCGTAATTTGCGCCAAAATTCCGTTTATTTATTACGAAATATGAAAAGAATATTTTTAAGTCTTAGTTTACTATGCAGTAGCATGGGGCTTTGGGCGCAAGCAGCACCCGAAAATTGGCATCACCTTGAACTAAGCAAGGGCAGTGTGCATGGCATTGATACTGACGGTGCTTATGAATTACTGAAAGGCAAAACTTCACAAACCGTCATTGTTGCGGTGATTGATGATGGCGTAGATGTGGAACATGAAGATTTGAAATCTGTTATGTGGATAAATCAGAAGGAAATTGCGGGCAATGGCAAAGATGATGACAACAATGGTTATGTTGATGACATTCATGGTTGGAATTTTATTGGTGGCGCAAGCGAAGATGTGGACCAAGACAATCAAGAGTTGATGCGTTTGTATAGAACCTACAAAGCCAAATACGCTGCGCAAAAGCCAAAAACTGCCGAAGAAAAGGCGGAATTTTCGCAAATGGGCAAAATGAAAAAAGCCATTGACAAAAAACGCAAAGAATATCAATCGCAATTTGATATGTTGAGCGCAATTGAGAAAATCATGAAGGGGGCTTCTAATGGCGCATCAGTTGTTTCTGTGGGACAGTTGAAACCTTATGTAAGAAGTTTTGCGGCAACAAATCCAAGCGAAAAAAAAGCAAAAACCTTGCTTACCCTTTCTACCGCAAAAGCCGATGAAAGTCGTAGCATTGACATTGATAAAAACATTGGCGAAGGCAAAAAGCAATTTTCTGATGTGTTAGATTATCAACTAAACGAATCTTTTGACCCTCGTAGCAAAGTAGGCGATGATTATGCCAATGTTAATGAAAGAATTTATGGCAATAATCATGTGATTTCGCACAATGGCGACCATGGCACGCATGTTTCGGGCATTATTGGAGCAGACAGAAAAAATGGGGTAGGTATGCAAGGCATTGCAGATAATGTGAAAATCATGGCACTTAGGGTTGTACCAAATGGCGATGAGCGTGATAAAGACATTGCAAACGCTATCAGATATGCGGCAGATAATGGCGCAAAAGTCATCAACATGAGTTTTGGAAAGGCGTATTCTTGGGACAAAAAAGCCGTAGATGCTGCGGTTCGTTATGCCGCAACCAAAGATGTTTTGATTGTACATGCCGCAGGCAATAGCAGTCAAAACAATGACAGAGGCAATAATTTCCCACATGACCGATTTGAAGACAACGGGCAAGATGCCGTAAATTGGCTTGAAGTAGGGGCTTCTTCTTGGAAAAATGGCAAAGATGTAACGGCTACTTTTTCTAATTATGGCAAAACAAGGGTAGATGTTTTTGCACCAGGGGTGGACATATATTCTACGACAAAAGGCAGTAATTATGAGGCATATAGTGGCACAAGTATGGCATCGCCTGTTACAGCAGGTATTGCAGCCTTAGTCCGTTCTTATTATCCTAAACTTACAGCAGTGCAGGTGAAAAAGGTTATCGAAGAATCGGTTATTCCTTACACAGAAGAAGTGAAAATTCCTGGAGGTAAAAAAACAAGTTATCTTTCGGAATTATGCAAAACAGGCGGAATTGTAAATGCAAAAAATGCTGTTCAAAAGGCGGCAAAAATGAAGTAAGGAAGGAGTGAAAAGTAACTTGTTAAGGTTGTCCATTCTGTAAGAATCCAGAAAACTAATACTGAATTACTTAGCTTTTCTGGATTCTTGCAGAATGGTTATTGAGCTTGTCGAAATATGGTTATCTTAATTTTTCACTCGTTCCTAAGCTGATAATATTAATAAAAAATCCCCATAAAATAGCGGCTATAAACCCTATCTTGTGGGGATTTTTTATATTATCTGCGAGTATCTGCGGTTAAATCTGTGTAAATCTGCGAGAAACCCCTAAATTTAATATCCAAATTCCTGCACCCAACAATTTTGCATATCGCCCACTTGACCTATCTTATAACAAGCCGCATATTTCCAATCACTGCTCAACAAAATCTTTCTGTGTCCACGAGAATCTATGCCATCATCAACGAGCAGCAAAATAATAATTTTTCGCACATCAGTAGGTCCGCCAATCAAATTTTCATTTCCATCTTGAATTTCAGGACACTCACGCATCACCCTATCCCAGGGCCAAGTACCGTCTAAACCATCATGATTTAAGCTACCTCTATTTCTTTGCTCCTCTCCATGTTTTACGGCTGCTACATACATACATTCTTTAGCTTCTAATTTGCTGAGTTTTCCCGTACTACGCAATTCTGCCACCAATTCTTTAGCCGATTTCACAGCAGCAGCATTGTTTTTCACCTGCATTTCCTTGATATAGGCTTCTACATAAGGAATATATCCCACAGGATTTTTGCGCAACAAATTAATTTCATCTAACATACTCAACTCTACGGCAGTCATTGCAGAACTGTTTCCTACTTGCGAAACAGGTTGTGGGTCCTCGTCTACTTCTACGGTAGGCTCAGTACTCACAGGCGGCAAATAACTATCCGCACTTGAAGATGAATTATTGCCTACCGCAGAAGGGTCAGGATATTCGGAGGTGTGAATAGGGTCCCATTTTCCATCTTTTCTATCTTCTACCAAAAGTTTTTGATTTTCAAAGATTTGATTGCCCTTTTGCAAACCGTTCATTTTCATAATTTCTATTTCAGTCATGCCATATAGCTGTGCAATAAGCCCCAAACTTTCCCCTTGTGAAACAACATGTACCACTTTGGGAAACGAAGAACTGCCATTATAACTCTCATTCAATTCTATCAATTTGTTGATATCGGCTTCTTCATAACTACCTGGCGTAACGCCTGTCATAGAAATGACAGGTTTGCCTGAAACTGGTTTTTCGGAAGTAGGTTTATAAGGCGTACTACCTGTATTTGCCGCAGTTGTACTTTCTTTTCCACACAAACCACAGCCAGAAACCAGCAATTCTTGTCCAGGTTTTACCACTTGATTTGCCAACAAATTATTCATTACACGTAATCGCTCTTCTGTATAACCATATTTGCGGGCTATACCTGCTACGGTCTCCCCTTGTTTCACGAGATGCACATCATTTGTAGGTATCACAAAGCCTGTAATCGTTTCATTACGAGGATTTCCGCCACTTGCAGGCGATTCTGTTTTGGGCGTTTTGCCTTCCCCGTTCACAAGATTTATTTTTGCACAGACAAGCAATACATCTGTTGATTTCATATTGTTCCATTTGCGCAGATTATCTACAGAGATATTGTATTTGCGGGAAATAGAAAACAATGTTTCACCATTTTGGACAATATGCACCTTACCATCTGTAGAAGGCGGGCAGTTCTGACTCCATGAAATGCCTAAACAAAGGCAGAAAATGGTGGTTAATATCAATTTTTGATTCATAAAATTTGTTATATAAAATATCTAAGATATTGGGGATTTACCACAAAAAAACTACATTTTTTGCGAAGTTCAAAATTTTTCTTTGAATAGTAATGCTTGTTACTAAATTCATACCAAATTTTATTACATCTACAGAAACTTTGTATGTATTTTTATGGTTACATTTGCAGTAAATTACAACACATTTAAAACAATGAATCGTTTTAAATGCAACAACTGAATATTTTATGGCTCGTGTAACGTTTAACAATCGTCCAAATCCTTTTTATACTACACTCAAAAGTGAGGTGAAAAAGTATTTTACAGAAAATCATATCCCTTCAACGGGTAATGGACTACTTTATTTTAAAACATTATTATTCCTTTCCGTAGCGGTTTATTTGTACATACAAGTGGTGTTTTTTACGCCTGTATGGTGGATTGCCTTGCCTATGTGTATGCTGTTTGGCATAAATGCGGCGTTCATTGGTTTCAATATTATGCACGATGGTTGTCATGGTAGTTATTCTGAAAAAGATTGGATAAATAACATTATGGGTTTAACCTTAAATGTGTTAGGAAGTAATGCTTTTCTTTGGAAAACGAAACACAATGTGGCACATCACACCTATACAAATATAGATGGTTTGGACGCAGATATTACGCAAACCTCTCTTTTGCGACTTGCGCCTACGCAGCCGCTACGCAAAATCCATCAATATCAACATATTTATGGCATGTTTTTGTATGCCCTCATCTCGATTGCTTGGGTATTTCATGGCGATT
The DNA here is from genome assembly GCA_013298365.1 of Bacteroidota bacterium. Taxonomy (GTDB): domain Bacteria; phylum Bacteroidota; class Bacteroidia; order J057; family J057; genus JAAFHL01. The sequence goes on from JAAFHL010000166.1 coordinate 5,951, forward strand.
TTAGCAAATATTTTTCTCATAAAGTATTGAATACCGAAATCAAAGATTTTACCCTCAAAGAACATATCACTTTTTGGGTAAGTAAAGTATTTTATGTATTCATTTATTTGGTAATTCCGATTTATATACTCGGTTTTTCCACCTTTATAGTAGGTTTTCTTACCATGAATTTGTCTTTGGGCTTGGTATTAGCTTTGGTTTTTCAGTTGGCGCATGTAGTAGAAATTGCAGAGTTTGAAAATGCGACAGATGCCGATTTGAGCATAGAACATGAGTGGGCGATTCATCAAGTAAATACAACCGTAAATTTTGCTACAAATAATCGCATCGTTTCTTTCTTTTTAGGAGGGTTAAATTTTCAAGTAGAACATCATCTTTTCCCTAAGATAAGTCATGTGCATTATCCTAATATTCAACTGATTGTAAAAAAAGTATGCGAGCAGCACAATCTACAATATCGTCAATATCCCACCGTAGGGCAGGCAATTGCTTCTCATTTTAGAATGTTGAAACAGTTGGGAAAAGCCTGATTTTTAGCATATATTTCTCGTAGATTTTCGCAAAAGATAGTTCTATTTGCGAAAATCTGGGTCTTTTATCTGCGTTCATCTGCGTGAACTTAAACAAACACCCATAACATGCGTAATTTATTGCTATTAGCCTGCTTTTTGCTATTTTCTACTATTTTTTTTGGACAAAAAATTCAAGGGGCTGTACAAGATAGCCTTAACAAAAAACCTTTGCAAGGGGCAGAAGTTTTGTTAATTCACCTACCCGATTCTACACAGCAAGGCATGTTTTCTGATGAAAATGGGCAATTTCTTTTTGCCGCTGTAAAAAAAGGGAAATATGTTTTGCAAGTACAATTTATAGGCTATTCTCCTAATATTCAAGCCCTTAGTATTGAAAAAGAAGTCTATGAATTGACCATTTTAATGAAAGAAAAAACCTTGCAAGGAGATTCTGTTTTGATTACAACAACCGCTTTAGAAGTTATGCAAAAAGGCGATACTACAGAATACAATGCAAATGCCCATAAATTGCAAAATGATGCGACCGCCGAAGATTTGGTCAAAAAAATGACGGGGATTAGCATTGATAATGAGGGCGTTAAAACACAAGGAGAGGCTGTAACCAAAGTATTGGTAGATGGAAAACCTTTTTTTGACAACAATCCCAAAACGGCACTTGCCAACTTGCCTGCAAAAGCGGTTCAAAAAGTACAAATTTATGACGAAAAAAACAAGCTAAATCCAAGTGCAGAAGCCTCAAAAACCATGAATATCGTTACAAATCCTAATATGCGAGAAGGTGTTTTTGGCAAGGTAAATGCAGGATATGGCTATAAAAATAAATATATAGCTGGCGGAACGATAAATCACTTTAATGGAAAAAGACGAGTTTCTCTTATCGGAAAAAGCAATAATATCAATGAGCAAGGCTTTGGTTTTGAGGAGATTGGCGAAATGATGGGTGGAAGTGTTAGCCGTCAAGGTGGTGGCGGTGTAACTATTGCCATGCCAAATGGTATGCGGGGCGCAAATGCTTTTGACTTGATAGGTGGAAATGCAAGAGATGGTATTTCTACGGCGCACAGTTTGGGCATGAATTTCAATGATTCTTGGCGCAAAAAAATAGATGTAGCGGCTACTTATTTTGGAAATATCAACAATAACTTACAGCAAAGCAATATAACAAGACAATATTTATTGGGAAATGAGCAACTTTACAAAGACATCAGGACAGCAAAAGACTATTCAATGATGCACAAAATTAGCACAAAACTCACCTATAACATAGATTCTTTGAATACCTTAGAAATTCGCCCTACTTTTTCCATCACAAATAGCGAATATAATTCTCTGGCAAATACCACAACAAATCTTGCAGCTTTGCGCCTCAATGAAAGTGAAAATAAGTCGAATGGCAAATCGAATAACTATACGATTGGCAATAGCCTTGATTTTAACCGTAATTTTCGGAAGCCTAAACGTTCATTGTCCATGAGTATGCGAGGAAGTTACTATAAACAACAATCAAATAGCGATTTTACTTCACAAAACACCTATTACAATGACACGACTTTTGTAGATAGCATCAATCAGCGAGGTATTGCTTTTTACAATAATTCTAATATTAATGGAGATTTCAGTTATTCCGAACCCATTGGCAAAACAAGCTTGATTCGTTTAGGATATTCGCCGTCTTTTGCCTATCGTCTGGCAGATAAAAGCACTTATAACTTTGTGCCTTTGGAACAAAAATATGCCAATTTGGACAGTAATTTGTCCAATAATTTTGTAAGTCGTTATCTTACACAAGTTTCCGATGTTTCCTATATCTACGAAAAAGAGAAATTTAACCTAAGCATAAAAGCTGCTGTACAATATGCAACGCTTTCGGGTAATCAATTTTTTCCTTTTGAAGATAATATTAAGCGAAATTTCCTCAATTTTCTGCCCGAAATTTCGGTACGAAACACCCTTAAAAACAAGGCAAATATCAACATTCGATATAATACAAGCACTTCTGCACCCGATATGATGCAGTTGCAAAATGTGATAAATAATCGTAATCCTTTGATAATCAGCGTTGGAAATCCCGAATTAAAACAAAGTTATCAACATAATATCTCCACAAGATACCGACATGCAAATTTGGAGAAAAACACTTCTTTTTCCGCATTTATTCGAGCCGATTATCAGCAACATTCGATTGCTTCTACCACCATTTTTATGGAAAAAGACACAATTATTGGGGACAATTATTTGGTAGAAAAAGGCGTTCAAATCAGACAGCCTATCAATTTGAATGGATATAGCGGCGCAAATGTTAATGTAAATCAAGGTTTTCCCCTTAGCAAAATCAAGTGTAAAGGAGAAGTAGGTTTGAGTGCTGCATTTCGACATCGCCCAAGTTTGTTCAACTATATATTAAATCGTTCTTATAGCAGCAATATTTCTTCAAATATACGTTTAAACAGCAATATTAGCGAAAAAATAGATTTTTCAATTAGCTTAAATCCGAGTTATGCCTGGGTCATCAACAGCATTAACACCACACAAAATACGGCATTTTTCAATTTGGGGAGTAATTTTAATGGAAATTGGGTATTTTATAAACAGTTTTTTGTAGGCACTAATGTTTCTTACCAATATTACAAAGGATTATCCGACAATTACAGCCCAAATTATCTTTTGTGGAACATGACATTCGGCAGCAAATTTGGCAAAAAACAGCAATGGAAATTAAGCCTTTATAGTTTCGATTTGCTCAATCAGAACCGAAGCGTAGGCAGAACAACTGCTGAATCTTACGTAGAAGACAAGCAAAGCAATGTGTTATCTCGTTATTTTATGTTGAGTTTGGGGTATAATTTCACTAAATTTAAAGATGAAAAGAAATAATTGCTGCTTCATTCATATTTCCAAAGGTAAACCCATTCTGCAAGAATCCAGAAAATTATGCTATTAAATCCTTGTTTGCAGGTTCTTACAGAATGGGAGTTATCCCATTTAAAATATATTAGACTTGCTTTTAGTTAAAAATGAAACAAATAAGGGCGAATTATAGTTTATATACTTTAAAATATTTAATAATTGTACTAAATAAATGAGTAGTATTTACCATAACGCAAAAACAGAGCGTCA
>JAAFHL010000167.1 GCA_013298365.1 Bacteroidota bacterium
TAGTTGCCTTGTATCCGAACCCTGCAAAAGACGTGTTAAATGTGTCTATTACACAGCCTGAAGGCGGCAAACACAAGATAGAAGTATATGATGCGATTGGCAAATTGGTGTCTCTGCATAAAGCAGACCTAATCGGTGGCAACAATGTGATGACACTTGATATTGCTACTTTGGCAAAAGGTACATATATCATTATGGTAAAAAACGCTGACAATGGAACGGTTGCAAACACCCGTTTTGTGAAAGAATAATTGATTTTAACTTGTGAAAAAAGCCCGTAAGATGAAAGTCTTGCGGGCTTTTCTGTTTTTTATCCTCAAAAATGTAAATCTAATGCCCCCCAAAAACTTCTGCCTGGACCAATATTTATCTGCGAATCACTTAAATGACTTTGTCTCGCACTGCTGCCTACCACGGCTACTTGTTGCACATTAAAAAGATTTCTTGCACCCACAGAAAGATTCATTCTTTGTTTCCAAAAAGATTGGGAAATGATGACATCTGTGGATAAATAGCCTCTTATAATGCGTTGTGCCAACAAATCTTCGCCATTTACTTTTTCGTAATAATAAGAAACCTGCTTGTCATTCCAGTGATGATAGGTGCTAATATTCGTCAAAAGTTTGGGGATTTGTACACTCAATTCTCCTTGAAAATCTATTGCCCAAGTGTAACGAGCAACCTTATAGGTCTCGTAATTAGGCGTTAAATAACCTGTTGTTGTGCTGTTTAGTCCAAGGGTCAGCCATGCGTTTTTCCATTTCGTATTAAGGGTTGTCCCCAAGGTTTGATAGTGGTCAATATTGAAATAGCTGTAAAGCAAAGTACTTGTATCTGTTACGGGGATTTTTTCGCCACTTGCGCCCAATAGATATTCATACAATTCTATTTTGTCTTGAATATCATTAAAAAATAACCTTCCACCCCATGTTAAGCTACTATTTTTAAAAGAGCTTGTTTTGTCATAACCTGCTTGGAAAGTATGTGCCTTCTCGGGGGTTAAAGCTTGATTACCAATAATATTATGATTAAAATCGACAAACTGAAAATATAATTCTTTGAAGTCGGGTGAACGAAACCCGCTTGAATACGAGGCTTTGAGGGACGCATTTTGCTTGGGAAAAGTATATTTTGCATGCAAAGAAGGAATAATAGGAATATCAAATTTTGTGTTATATGCGGTTCTTAGTCCTATTTCGGTAGAAAGACGCGAGCTAATCGCCCATTTTCCTGTCAAAAAAAAGGCATAATCTTCCATACGCCTCACATTGCTATGGGTACTATCTGCAAATCGTTTGCCTTTTCCGCTATCAAATTGTAGATTGATACCCGTTTGTAGGTTAAAAGAAGGAATCAACTGCCAAGCATAAACGGCACGTAACATTTTCATGTCAAATACACTTGTATCTACTTCTGCGGCTTGTAGCACCTGCTCATTTGTGGTCAAATCGGTTCGGTAGCTATCTTTTCTCCGAAAATAGTTATCTGTACCTAAGACTACCGAAACAAAATGCTTGTTATTGATAGGTAAATCTAAGGAGGCACTCGTATGAATCCTGCGGGTAAGGTAATTTTCATCGAAAGAATATGGCTTAAATTGTGGGCGGCGCACCTCGCCTAAATTGCTAACTTGCTCTGACATACCATCAGCAGTTACATTAATTTTTATATTTTTGGGGGTCTGAAACGTCCAACTTGCTTGCGCATTGCCTTGTTTTTTGGGATTCCACAGCCAATCTCGGCTTGTATCGTTGCCTGCCCAACCTGCAAATGTATTATAGCCACCGCCAATCCTAATCGTATTCTTGGCATTAGGCTGAAAACTAAGGGAGGCGCTGCCTACTTGTGCGGCTCTTGTTTCCATGCGTGCTTGAAGGTCTGTCTGCCACTTTTTGAGGCTATGTTGTTTGGTAATGATATTGACAACGCCCGCAATCGCATCGGAGCCATACATAATTGCCATTGGACCTTCTATAATCTCAATTCGTTGAATATTAAATACATTTAACTGCGAAAGGTCAATATTCCCGTTTTGCCTACCAACCATTGGCACGCCATTTATCAAAAACTTGATATTTCTGCCTGACAAGCCATTGAGCGACATACTCGTTCCCAAAATAGGGTCGTTTTGAATACGAATGTTGGACTCCTGCGCCAAAACATCTCCTACGGTTACCGCTCCTCGCCGTTGAATCTCGCTTGCGCCAATGATTTTGGCTTGATGCAGGGCATTACGTATATCCGTAGGTTGATATTGTCCAGTAATTAGTACGTTTTCTGTGTGGTAAACGCTATCTTGTTGTGCGACCAATATCCATATTTGACAAGTCAAAAGCAAAGAAAATAATTGTTTCATACATGTTTTTTGAATGAGAAGGCAATATTTCGATTATCGAAATATTACCTTCTGTTTACATATTTTTCCTAAAATTACCTATTAATAACAAAAATGGACTGGCTTGTACTGCCTTTTGTAGAACTCAAACGCAAATGATATTGACCTTCTGCTAAGGTCGGAAGTTGAAATTGACGTATATCAAGTGCTGATTGTGTATAAAAAGAAGTTTTCCAAACGCTTTGCCCATGCTGATTGTATAATGTGGCTTCCATATTTGTTGCAGCCAAATCACTCAATGCAATCGTAATATCTGACTGGGTAATGGTCGGATAAACGAGTGCTTCTCCTCCAAGAGAACCCGTAGGAAGTGTAGCAAGTACACCTAAATCGGTTTTTTCGAGGGTTGTAATGCCTGTACTGCTACCCTCAAAATCTATAAAAACGACTTTCCAAAGGTGGTTATCTTGGGTTTTGATAAAATAAGCCACATCAGAAGGAAGTACCCAATTAGTTCCCGAAAATGACTTCCAATCATAGCCTATTCTATCCATATCAGTAGTCATGCTATCTTGAAAACTACCAAAAGAAACGTTTTGTGGATTGATGCCTGTGGCTTTGGCAGCCGAAACGCCTTTGCCACTCAATACGCCTAATACGGTATAGGGTACAAAGTTTGTCCCATCAAACACAGGCGAAGAATAGCGTTCAAAAACCAAATCCCAGTTTGCAGGTACATTATTGGCTATCCCCGTACTGAAAGAATAATACAGCAAAGGGCTGCCATTTGCATTTGTTTTGTCTAAGGTAATGGTACTGGGGTTTGCACTATTCAAATCGGCTATTTTGAGGGTATAAATGCTCCCTGAAAGCTGCTCAATCATGAATTTTTTGAAAATACCTGACCGCAATTTAATGCCGAATACCCTATTACCTTCGATAATGTGTGTAGTGGGATTGTATAAACCCCAGCCCATGTCAAAAGGATTGCTGGCTACTGCGGGCATATTTAAGGCTCCCTGTTCCCAACTCGTCTCTGGATTATAGATTCTTTCTGTCAAATCTACTTCATTCAACGCCACAGAAAAATCGCCTGTATTTGCGAGGTATAACTCTAATGCTGGCATCTGACTTGTAGCAGAACTCTCATTAAGATGAATGCCTGCGTCCATTTGCCCCAAAGCAGAAAAACCTAAATCCCAGGTGTCATTTGAGATTTGTGTACTACTTCCTGATGCAATTGTGTAATAAACTTGTTGGTTATAACCTGCACCATTAGAAACTTGGTCGTAGGTTTGTGCTAAAACCTGTGTAGTAGTCGCTGCTACCAAACAAAAAACATAAAAATAACGCATAATATTGAATAATTAAATATTGTATGTAAAAACAATAGTTGTTAAAACAATTATTGTAAAAACAACTATATGTGAAAATAGTTTGCAGAATAACTGAATTAAGAATGAAAAAATGGGTTACGTTTCAAAGTGGAGACTTATACTTATTGTTCTATCCTGTTAGGGATAAAATATCGGTAAAAAATATAACCCCCCCGACTTGCCTTTATGTTTTTTGTGTTTGCACGAAAAAACGTATAAAATGGCACGTTATATTCACACTTTTACCGATATTTAGTGCTTTGTCGGTGAGTAGTGTCGAACTGTGGTACAGAAAAAATAACGATTGTAAATGGCATACTTGTTCATTTACACGATAATTGTCGTTTTAACAATAAATAGTCGTATTAGTTTTTTCTAATCGATACTTATTTGAAAAAAATGGAAGATACCTTACGAAGTCATAATATTTTTGCGCAAATAGTAGCCCAAAAAACCTAACAACAACAAGAGAATTACGCTATTTTCTATCCAATGCTCAAAAGGATGCACCCATATTTCTTTGAACAAATTCCAGCGTCCCATAATCTCGACAAAATTCCAAAAAATGATTACCGTAGGCACAGCATAACGAATGGCATAATCAAATTTCTTGATACTAATGAGTTTGATAAACAAGTAAATAGACCAGATGAGCGTACCAAATGCTGCTATGTAGGTAACAGGATGATGATCACCTACGATGTCTTTATCATATAATAGTAGTAATACAATGTAGAATGTCCAAAGTATCATAATGGTTTCGATAAAAGTACTCATCGCAACAGGTTTTGATAAAGTAGGGTTAATTTTAATATGTTTTTCTAATTTAAATAGTTTTTGAAACCAAACAAAAAATTGACAACGAGTTTGATTAAACATAAAAAACAGTAGAATCGATGAAAGAATGCCTAAGGAAGACATCATGACTAAATATTCGGGTTTTGTGGTTACTTCTCCATTTTCTACTAAGGGAGAAACGGAGAGTTTTTCGGCTACCCATACAAACGAAAACTCTACCCAGCCGGTCCATATAAGAATGGCTGCTAACAACCCAAATAGAGTTGCCATCGCTGCACGCTGATTTTGGTACAAGCCTACTATCAAAAAACATACCCCCAAAACACCAATACCAAAAGCGGTTAAAAGTTTGTTTCCTAGAAAGATTTTTTCGTTCAAAACCATAAGACTATGACCAATAGGCATAAACAATAATACAATGATGAAGGAGATAATACCAGATTTTGTATCTTGAATAAATTTTGTCATGTTACATTTGTAATATTAAATCACTATTCTTATTTAGACTAAATCTAAATAAAAATACAAAAGTATCTGATTAATTTATTAGAACCAAATTTTTTCGAAAAAATAATCATACATATCCCAAATAAAATCCTTTTATCTTTTTTAGAATAGCACAATATTTGTGTATGTATATCCTAAAATTATTTTAATTATGTTCAAATCAAGTATCATTTTCTTTCTTTCTATGCTATGTGGCTTGTCGCTACTGTTTGCGCAAATGCCTGTTCCACCTGCCGATGCAGTCGTAAAAGCCGATAAGCCGCCCGAATTACTTAATCTAAGCGAGCTTGTCAATAAAGTAGGCTACCCCGAAGATGCACAAAAAGCAAAAGCGGAGGGAACAGTGATTTTGCGGATATTATTTGACGAAAAAGGCAATTATGTAAAACACGAAGTCAAAGCAGAAGGACACCCCCTTTTGCTCAAAGCCGTAGAGAAAGACATTAAACTCATTAAAGCCAAGCCTTTAACCTTAAACAAGAAACCGATTCAATTTTCGATGAATGTACCTTTTTCGTTCAAACTAAGAGGCACAGACCAAATAGAATGTCTCAATTTTGAGGAGGTGAGAGAAAAAATAGGCTATCCCGAAAAAGCAAAAAAACAAGGCATTACTGGGCAGGTGCTTGTGTCTATCAAAGCCGATGAAAAAGGCAATGTTATAGATTATATGGTGGCAAAATCCGACCATAAGTTACTCACGCAAGCGGTAGAAGCACATATTAAAGAATTGAAATTCAAGCCAATGACCAAAAATGGCGTACCTGCACGCATCAATACAAGCATGATATTTGAGTTTTAGTCATTTATATTTTGACATGTAAAAGAGATAGTGTAGATGAAAATCTTACATTATCTCTTTTCTTTATTTGGAAAATTGAAAAATAAAGGCGAAAATTGCACTAATTCCAGCATTTTTAAATACATTTTTTATGAAAAAACAATTATTATTCGCTTTGTCTTTTGTGGCTTTGATGCAAGCAGAAGCACAAAAACTTTATGTCAATTTACATACAGGCTATAGCATACCTACCACAAGGGAGTCTTTTGCTTCTACCAATTTTACGCAAATACAATATGCGACCAATAATAATATCATTCAAAAAACAAGCGATGAATTGATAGCCACAACTTTGGGCAGTGGTTCGCAATTTGGACTTGCGCTCGGCTATCAACTTACCGAACATTTAGCATTGGAATTAGGGGCGCATTACCTCAATGGCACGCAACAATCAGCGCATGGCGATGTTACCATTAATTATGGCGACCCGTCTCCTACTCGTGTAAGTCATGTAGATGTGGACATTCGCCGCAAGACTACCCAAGTTCGGGTTACGCCTTCGGTCGTGGTTAGAGGAGGAGGTATGTTGAAAATTTTGTATCCTTATGCTCGTTTCGGGATTATGATGCCTGTGGGCGGAAAGACGATTTCAGAAGTAAGCAGACATTTTACGCACCCCGATACGGTAACCATGTTGTTAGGTTATACAAATGACAGTACGATTTATTCTCAATACAAAACAAAAGGTCAATTTAATGTAGGCTTACAATCTGCCTTGGGCGTTCAACTCAAATTTGGCATTATTGGCGTATTTGTAGAAGTAGCGCATCAAGCCCTGTCTGTACGTGCCGACAAAACTACCCTGCTTCAACATACTCGTAATGGCAAAGATGCCGTAGATTTGCTCACACCTTATGACAAAAGTACGCAATTTGTAGATAAAATTACCAGTGAAAGTAATAATATCATCTATAATCCAGGTGCTTTTGCCGACCCTGATTTGTCTAATAACAATCCGTATGATGGTGCTGGCTACCAAAAAGAGAAGGAAGATTTGCGGGTTGTGGGGCAGTATAGCAATATTGGGCTAAACATTGGGCTGCAAGTACGGTTTTAGGTAGGTAAGCAACATTTTTCTCGCAGATTAACGCAGATGAAAAGACGCTGATTTTCGCTGATTTTTATATTCTGCGCAAATCTGCGATAAAATTTGCGAAAATCTGCGTGAAATTAATACATCAAAAAACTTGTTTTATAATTTTTCAATTCTCAATTTTCCATCATGATTTCACCAGAGTTATTTCTCTTTCTCATAGAACTCAAAAACAACAACCACAAACCTTGGTTTGATGCAAATAATGAACGTTATCAAGCCTTACGAAAAGATTTTTTAGCTTTTTCGGAAGAAATGATCGCCAAAATAGGGGCGTATGATGAGGAAATTGTAGGCATTAATCCCAAAAAAACCTTGTTTCGCATCAATCGAGACATACGTTTTTCCAAAAATAAAGCCCCATATAAGACCAATTTTGGAACTTCTATTTCGGAAGGAAAAGGAGATGCGCCGGGCTATTATGTGCATATCGAACCCGATAATTGCTTTTTGGCAGGTGGTTGTTATATGCCGATGCCCGAAGATTTGGCAAAAATAAGAAATTACATAGATGCCACAGGCAACGAGTTGCGTCAAATTACCGAAAGCCCTGATTTTGTAAGAGAATACGGAATTTTGCAAGGCGAAAGGCTCAAATCTGCGCCAAAAGGCTATCCTAAAGACCACCCCGAAGCACATTTTCTGGCAATGAAAGGCTTCTTTGTGGCGCATAAAGTTACGGAAGAGCAAGTTTGCGCAGCCGATTTTGCAGAATATGCAGCAAATGTGTTCAAATCTTTACAACCTTTGAATGATTTTTTGCGTACAGCGATTCGTAAATAGCCTGTCATTTAACGAGATATACCAAATTCACAACTCATGCTACCGATTATATATATATCGCTATCACAATTTATTTTTGCTGCCCTACTGGTTTTCACCAAACATCATCGTCAAGCCGCCGACTTTATTTTGGGGTATTGGCTCGGCTTGATGTCGCTGTTTTTGAGCCTTATCATTGTCGAGCAATATAAATGGAGCGATGTCAATTTAGAATTATTTCCTTTTGCTTATACTGTGGGACCTTTTTTGTATTTGTATGTCCAAAAACTCACACAAATAAAACCTACGATTCAAGAAAAAGATTTGGCGCATCTTGTCCCTTTTGCGCTTGTGTGTGTAGCGGCGGCGGTAAGCAATAATGGTATAGATGACCATTTTATAGAAGGCAATATTTTCTCAAAAGAAGCTATTTTCTATTCGATTTCCATTATTTTACATGTGTTGATGTATGCAATTTTGAGTTTTCATCTTTTGCGCAAGCACCGAAAAAATATCTTAGATATGATTTCTTACGAAAACTCTCGTATTTCGCTCAAATGGTTGTATATGACCGTTTTACTCTTTATTGCTACCTTTATTTTTACCTTTATTTGGCTCATTCTCAATTATTTTTATGCGACTAAATGGTTCAATCCTGCCCTGCCTTTTTTTACAGGGCTGTGCATTTTTGCCTATATGATTAGTTTTTTTGGGGCAAAACAAGTGGCGATTTTTAGCATAAAATCAGAACCTTTGACTGCAGAAACGATAGCATTAGCAGAAACAGAGCTGCGAGAAGATATGCCTATTTCGTTGGAAAATGTCGTAGAAAATGAGCCAAAGATAGAACAACGCTACGCAAACTCAGGCCTGACAAAAGATGTAGCCGAAACTTACGCACAGCAACTAATTCAATATTTTGAAAAGGAAAAACCCTATATGTTGCGAGAACTCAATGCGCAAATGGTGGCTAAACATTTAGGTATCAAACAGCATCATCTTACAGAGGTAATGAACGAGTATATTGGCAAAAATTTTTATACTTTTGTGAATGAATATCGGGTGGCAGAAGTGGTGCAAATGCTCAAAAATAAAAAATTTGACCATTATTCCCTCTTAGGCATTGCGTATGAAGCAGGTTTCAACTCTAAATCTTCTTTTAATACTATTTTCAAAAAAATAACAGGGTTTACGCCCACAGAATACAAGGCAGAATTGGAGAAATAGAAATATCTGCGAAAATCTGCTTTTTATCTGCGAAAATCTGCGAGAAAATACATGATACCTTCTTGAAACCTCACAATCCTAAACTTTTTTGCCTTAAAACGGGTTTGAATCTTCATATAACACACTTAATTACAATGGACAAAATCAAGATAAATACAATCGAAGAAGCCTTAACTGACCTGCGACAAGGCAAAATGATTATTGTAGTAGATGATGAAGACAGGGAAAATGAGGGTGATTTCCTCATTCCTGCACGCTATGTAACGCCAGAAATTATCAATTTTATGGCAAAACATGGCAGAGGCTTGATTTGTATGCCCATGGAAGTAGAGAGATGCAACGAATTAGGCTTAGATTTGATGGTCATGCGCAACACTGACACACATAAAACAGCTTTTACTGTTTCAGTTGATTATTTTGGTGGCGGAAATACGACAGGAATATCTGCTGCTGACCGTTCTCGCACCGTACAAGCCCTCATTCACCCCGATGCAAAGCATGATGATTTTGCTCGCCCTGGGCATATTTTCCCTTTGCAAGCAAGAGAAGGCGGTGTGTTACGCCGTCCAGGACACACAGAAGCAGCCGTAGATTTGGCAAAATTGGTAGGCGCAGAACCTGCGGGCGTGATTGTGGAGATTATGAATGATGACG
>JAAFHL010000168.1 GCA_013298365.1 Bacteroidota bacterium
AATCTATTGCCTTTTTGCTATCCAAAGTACGCAATACACAAGCCACATTTCATAGCCCTTTTACCTTAAAATACAGTTTATCGCCTTCATATTCTGCCCAGTATTGCCAATGAAAGTCATTTACTTCAAAATGAATTTCTTGCAGTTTTGTCTGAATATCGGTTTGTTTCGCAAGCCAAACCTTACATTCCGTTTCATTAGAATATGCCTTAAAAGCCTTTCGTATCGCAGCGATTGACTATTTGCTCAAGCCTTTCAGTGTGCAAGACTTGCAAGATGCCGTACAAAAAGCCAAAAAACAGTTGCATTTTCACCACCCAAGTTTAGATTTGCTCAAAGAAACGATTCGATATCCTGAGCATTTGCCGAACAGAATTTCTTTGCATACGATGGATAAAATTGTAGTAGCCGAAATAGACCAAATCATTCGTTGTGAAGCAGATGCGAATAATACACATATTGTTTTTCAGCAAGAAAAACCTCTTTTTGTAACCAAAACCTTAAAGCAATTTGAGGAGATTTTGAAAGAACATTCTTTTCTTCGGGTACATCAATCACATCTTGTCAATCTCAAATATATTCAAGAATTTCTGAAAAGAGAAGTCGGTTTTTTGAAAATGAAAAATGGGGATTTAGTGCCTGTTTCTGTGCGAAAAAAGGCAGAAGTGATGGAATGGCTGGAGCATCTTTGATTTGGGTTAAAATCCATGATTTGACGTTGGATAGCTTTTTATTTTTTATAGAAAGTAATACACACTACATAATTAATAATGAAGCTGTATAGCGTACTGAGTACGATTTTGAGGAGGGTATAGCCAATATTTACAAGGCTAAAGGATTCCAATAAAAAATAGACAAGATGATGGGCAAAAATGAGGCTTATAAGATAGGTTACATACCACACAAAGTTTTGATTGCTTAGGTTTATTTCGCCCGAATCTCTAAAACCTACGGTTGCAGTTACTGTGCCTACAATTTGTCTTTTTACGGCTAATGCAAATAAAACCGCAGAGGCATTTGCGCCGAGTGTATCGCCCGAAATGTCTATGATTAAGCCCATAAAAAAGCCTACCACATATTCGACAGGGGAGGGAATCGAGGCAGGGAGCATGAACAGAAACAGAAAAAACACAAAAGGCACAGCAATGTCATAGATGATGAGGTGATTCATCAAATAGATTTGGAAAAATAAAAATAAAATTCCGACAAATATATATTGTGCTATTTTTATTGGAGACATTTATAGGAAGTTGAAAGTTGAGAGTTGAAAGTTGAGAGTATGTATAATTTACTATCAACTCTCAATTTCAAGTATTGAATATTATTCTTATTTAATTGCATATTTTATTTTGTACAACCCACTTTCCACTCTCCACTTTCAACTCTCAACTACTCTTGTGGAAGTCCTACTTTTAAGGAATCTACGGCTTCTACGTGTTTTGCTTCTACGATATACAAATCGCCCAAGGCATCAAAATTAGTTGCTAAGGCAATTTGTGCTTTATAGAATCCCCCTTGAATGGTTTTGTTGTCTTGAATTACGCCCAAGATGAAACCTTCTGGAAAAATAGAACTATAGCCCGAAGTAACGATGCTATCTCCAATCCTAAGTTCTACATCTTGTGGCACATTATTGAGTAATCCTATACGGCTATTTCCCCCCGCCCATTCATACATGCCTACATTTCCCGTTCTGCGAATTTTTGCATTTAACGTAAAATTAATACTTAGCATACTCAACGCCAAACTATAATCTTTCGTAACTCGAATCACACGACCTGCTATTCCACGAGGCGAAATCAAGCCCATGCCTACCCTTACACCATCGGCAGAACCTTTGTCAAGGGTGATATAATTATAGTTTTTATCCGTTGTATTGTTGATAGCATGACAAGGAACGTATGTATAAAATTGTTTCTGCACATGATTTGTATCATACGCCGAAAGCCTATTTGAATCTAATCGCAAGACAGATTCAGCATAGTTTAAGCGGCTTTTGTATGTTTCTAAACGCTTATGCAAAGACAAATTTTCGTCTTTTAAGGCATCATTTTCTTCCGCTAAATTGAAGTAATACTTAATCCTTGCTCGATGCAATTGCACATTTCCCGACAATTGAAGCACAGCATCGCCTACGGCATGTCTTTGTATGTCGTTGAAGTTTATCATCAAAAGCATGGCGATGAGTTGCAAGAACAACCACAGCACGGCATTTCGGTAGTGTGTAAGAAATTGTATTATCCGAAACATGTAGAAGAAGTTGAAGGTTGAAAGTGGAGAGTGGAGAGTTTGTTACCAAGAAAATACGTATCTCCTTGCATATCACCTTCAACTCTCCACTCTCAATTATCAACTCATAAGATATTTGTAATTTTCTAAGTCTTTCAATGCGATGCCTGTTCCTCTTACTACTGCTTTCAATGGGTCTGGAGCGATATGTACAGGCAGTTTTGTTTTTTCTGCCAAACGCTTGTCTAAGCCTCTTAGCAATGCCCCCCCGCCTGTAAGATAGATTCCACGCTCATAAATATCCGCAGACAATTCGGGTGGCGTATTTTCTAAAGCCTTCAAA
This sequence comes from Bacteroidota bacterium, assembly GCA_013298365.1. Classification (GTDB taxonomy): domain Bacteria; phylum Bacteroidota; class Bacteroidia; order J057; family J057; genus JAAFHL01. Next base: position 2,573 of record JAAFHL010000168.1, read on the forward strand.
ATCGCATCTTCGATTTTCGTAATAGATTTATTCAACGCATGTGCCACTTCTCTATAAGAAATCAAAATCGTTTTAGGAATCCCTGTCATCAAGTCTTTTCCACGAATTTCGATGTCTGTAGGAGGATTGTTAATTTCGGGCAAAGCCGCACCTACTTCAATTTTGATACGCTCCGCACTACGCTCACCAATGAGCATATTGTGTTGCTTGCGCATATAATCCAAAATATCATCATTGAACTCGTCTCCAGCGATACGAATACTTTGGTCAGTAACGATGCCCGAAAGTGCGATAACTGCAATCTCAGTTGTTCCGCCTCCAATGTCCACAATCATATTGCCTGTAGGTTCTTTTACATTCAAGCCAATGCCAATCGCTGCTGCCATTGGCTCTGCGATAAGATAAACTTCTTTTGCACCTGCTTGTTCTGCCGAATCCTTCACCGCCCTACGCTCTACCTCTGTGATACCACTTGGAATACAAATTACCATGCGGTAGCTGGTAGAGAAAAATTTATTTTTAACGGGAATCATTTTTATCATTCCTCGAATCATATACTCTGCAACTGTAAAGTCTGCAATCACGCCATCACGCAATGGGCGAACGGTTTTATATTTTTCGTGTGTTTTTTCATGCATCTGTTGTGCCTCCATGCCAATGGCAATTACTTTCTCTGCCAATCGGTCAAGTGCTACGATAGAAGGTTGATCCACTACGATTTGGTCGTTATACATGATGAGGGTGTTCGCAGTACCCAAATCAATCGCAATATCCGTTGTTAAAAAATCAAAAAGTCCCATTTATTGTTGTGTGTTAAATTCGTTTCAAAAGTAGTATTTTATTTGATTACAAAAAAAATCAATGTTTAAAATGCCTCAACCCCGTCATTACCAAACACATACCCGCATTTTCGCAATAATCTATCGTCTCACTATCCTTCACGCTACCCCCAGGCTGCACAATCACCTCAATCCCATATCTATGCGCATACGCCACAGAATCCGAAAAAGGGAAAAATGCGTCAGAAGACAAAATTGAGCCTTTCATGTCAAATTCATAATGATGTGCCTTTGCAATTGCTTGCTTCAAGGCATCTATGCGAGAGGTCTGTCCACAGCCACTTCCTATCAACTGCCCGCCTTTTACAAGACATATTGCATTAGATTTCAAATGTTTAACGATTTTCTCGCCAAAGATAATGTCTTGTATCTCAATTTCCGAAGGTTTTCGGGTAGTTTTTATGTCGAAATTTTCAACTTCTGCATTTTTGCTATCCGATTCCTGCACTAACACGCCATTCAATACATTTTTCACCACTTTTGTGGCAGTGATTGGCATTTTTTGGCGCAGCAAGATACGATTTTTTTTCGACTTTAAAATAATTAATGCTTCTTCCGAATATTCAGGCGCAATTAAGACTTCAATAAAAATCTCATTGATAGCCTTTGCCGTCTCCGTATCTATCGGGCGATTACAAGCCAAAACGCCGCCAAAAGCCGAAACAGGGTCGCCTGCCAAAGCCTTTTTCCAAGCCTCCAAAATCGTTGCGCCCGTAGCTGCTCCACAAGCATTTGTGTGTTTGATGACTGCGAAAAAGGGTTCATCAAATTCATTTACCAACTGAATTGCGCCATCTATGTCCACCAAGTTGTTGTAAGACAATTCTTTGCCATTCAATCGCTCAAAAAGAGCTGGCAAATCGCCATAAAACACGCCTTTTTGATGCGGATTTTCGCCATATCTCAATACTTGACTTTGAGAATGAGAAATTTTGATGCTCGGCGTTTCTGTATGTTTCGCAAAATACTGATAAATATGCCCATCATAATGCGAAGATACATCAAAAGCAGCTTTGGCAAAATCTCGTCTTTGCTCCAAGTTTGTTTCGCCATCTTGCGCTGCTAATATTTGCGCAAGCGGTTGATAATATGCTTGTGAAGGCACAATTACTACATCTTCAAAATTCTTGGCTGCTCCACGAATCAAGGCAATACCGCCAATGTCTATTTTTTCGATAATTGCTTCATCATCTGCTCCTGAAGCTACCGTTTCCTCAAAAGGATATAAGTCAACCACCACCAAATCAATGGTTGGAATCTCGTATTTTGCTAATTCTGCCAAATCGCTCGCCTCATTTCTACGTGCCAAAATGCCCCCATGTATTTTGGGGTGCAAGGTTTTCACACGTCCGCCCAAAATAGAAGGGTAGCCTGTCAAATCAGCAACCTCTACCACATTTGCCCCCAAACTTTGCAAATAGGTCGCTGTTCCGCCTGTGGAATAAAACAGTACCTCTTTTTTTATAAGAATTTGTACCAATTCGTCAAGTCCTTCTTTATGAAAGACAGACACAAGTGCACTTTTTATTGGTTTGTTCGTCATTGTCTTTATTTAAGGGCGCAAAATTACACATTTTGTACAAAAAAATAGACATTTAATATTTTTTTCTCAAAAAAATACTTTCCCTAACGAAAAAAGTGCTGATAAATATCCCATTCAATGGAAATATATACTTTAGCCAAGTAGTTCTTCGCCTTTACCACTTTTTACACAATTCCCCTGCCGCCAGCAACTCCGTCAAAGCATGATAGAGATGGTCTAAATCGGCTTGTGTGTTGAAGGCATTGACAGAATAGCGAATGAAAACCTGCTGTTCGTGGCGCATAACGGGTATTTCGATATGGTAATGATGATATAAATGTTGTTGTAAAGCTTCGGGCTGTGTGGTGCAAATCGGGATAGAATAGAGTTGCCCGATAAAGTCGTCTGTGATAGGCGCAATTGGTATTGCGCCCAAAAGTTCACAAAAACGCAAGGCATTTGCTTGTACCAACGCTCGACATTTTGCGGCAACTTCTGTCCAATTATGTGCAGCCATAAATTCTAATGCCTTGGGGACAGTCAAAAAAGCGGAAAAATCCCTTGTTCCTTGCATTTGATGATAGTCCAAAAACTGCGAATGAGAAGGGTTTGCACTTTCATAGCCCCAACTGACGACCAAAGGGTCGAATAGGTGTTGATGTTCCTTTTTTACATAGAGAAAAGAACAGCCTTTGGGAGTCATCATCCATTTGTGGCAAGCTCCTGTGTAAGCATCTGCTTGTAAGTCGCTCAAATCTAATGGTATATGACCAGGTACATGCGCCCCATCTACGATGGTAAACAAGCCTTTTTCTTTGGCAATTTCACAAATTTCTTTTACAGGAAAAATTAAACCCGTTGAACTGGTAATATGACTAATAAAAATCGCTTTTGTGTTAGGCGTTAATCCTGCAAAAAACTGTTCAATAAAAACCTCTTTTGATACAATGGGCAAATCTATGGGCTGACGCACGTATTTTGCGCCGACTTTGCGACAATAATAGTTCCAAGTTCTATCACAAGCCCCATATTCCAAATTCGTGGTCAGGATTTCGTCTCCAGCTTGAAGGGGAAAACTTTTGGCTAAAATATTAATAGCATAACTCGGATTTGGCACAAAAACAAGGTCATCTGCTTCGCAATGTACATAATTGCCCAATGCAATACGCGAATCTTTGAGGTATTGAAAGCCTTTTTGTGTGATAAACTGTACAGGCTCGTACTCCAAAGCACGTTGCCAAGCGATATAATCGTCAAAAATGATGGAAGGACAAGCTCCAAAAGAGCCGAAATTGAGAAAGGTAATGTCGGGATTGAGGAGAAACTCCGCCCGTAAGTTTGTGTTCATTTGAATGATGGATTTGAAGGGCAAAGATAGTTTTTTTTAAACAATCTTTGATAATATTCGTAATCGTTTGGTTTCTTGCAGATTTGCGCAAATTTTATCGCAGATTTGCGCAGAATACAAAAAATAGCGAAAATCTGCGTCTTTTCATCTGCGTTAATCTGCGAGAACTTAAACATTTATAAAAACATTATTTTCTATGCCATATTATTTATTCATGCTTGCTTGCATCGCTGTGTTCGGTTGTGGGCAACAAACTTCGCAAATAGTTGAGCCTATTGCCCCAAAAGATACTTTGACAATCAAGTACTTAGCTTTGGGAGATTCCTATACAAAAGGGCAATCGGTGGCTTTGTCAGAAAGTTTTCCCTATCAATTACAAGATACCTTGCAGCAAAATCCCTTGCAAAAAGTGGCGGTAACAGTAATTGCGCAAACAGGTTGGACAACGCAAAACTTGTTAGATGCCATTGTAAATGCCAATATCAAAGACAATTATGATTGGATAACTTTGCTCATCGGGGTGAATAATCAATACCAAAATAAGCCGATTTCCCTGTATCAGCAACAATTCCCGCAACTGATTGAAAAAGCGATTCAACTTGCGGGGGGAAACAAAGAAAAAGTATTGATTATCAGCATTCCTGATTATGCTTACACACCATATGGGCAGGGAAATGCGCAAATTTCGGCAGATATTGACAACTATAACTACATAAATCAACAATATGCCATGCAATATGGCATCAAATATATCAATATTACGGATATTTCTCGTGAGGGGCTGGCAAAACCTGAACTTGTGGCGTATGATGGTTTGCATCCTTCGGGAAAAATGTATTATTTGTGGGTGGAAAGAATATATAGGGCTATGCAATAAGTTTGTGTTAAAATTCGCCAAAAAATAAAGAAAGATTTTTTTTGCTTTACATTTTTTTGCTACTTTTGAGTGTTAAGTATCTGTATTAGGTACTTCCTAACCATTTATCCTAACAAATTAACATGATGAAACGTGTTTGCTTATTTTTTCTATCATTTTTTCTTGCGATTACGGCTTACGCACAATATCTACAATTTGAGTGGGCAAAAGCCTTTTCGGGCGATGTTTGCGGTTACTGTTTTATACAGGGAACAGCCTTGGACAATAACCAAAATATGTATGTTGCGGGCGTTTTTTCAGATACCATGGATTTTGACCCCAGTAGCAATGTATTCAATATGAGTGCCTTATCTACTAATTATTCGCTTACGGATATTTTTATTACGAAATTGGATATAAATGGGAACTTGCTATGGGCGCATCGGATAGGTTCTGATACCCTTGAAATGGTAAGTGCGGTGGCATTAGACATGCAGGGGAATATGTATATAACAGGTTTTTTTTATAAGACAATGGATTTTGACCCTGGTGCGGGTATTTTTAACCTAAGTCCTGCGGGGGATAAGGATATTTTTGTGTTGAAATTGGATAGCAATGGCAATTTTGTTTGGGCAAAAAGAATGGGGGCAAATCTGATGGACGAAAGTGCGGATATGCTGATAGATGCGCAAGGAGATATTTTGCTTTCAGGTTATTTTTATGGAACGGTAGATTTTGACCCAAATGTGGGTGTTTATAATATCACAAGTTTGGCAGGATATACCTCTTTTATCACAAAATTAAGCGCAAATGGGGATTTTTTGTGGGCAAAAGCTTTGCAGGGTTTTGGCAGTAATGGCGCAACTGCTTTAACAATAGGGACAAATAATGAAATTATCCTTAGCGGCTATTTTTATAGTACCGTAGATTTTGACCCAAATGCAGGCAGTTTTACGCTTACTGCAACAGGGCAAAAAGATGTTTACATATTGAAATTGGCGGCAAATGGAGATTTTATATGGGCAAAAAGCATGGGCGGTAGCAACAATGACCGACCTTTGCAAAGTCTTGTGGACAATGATGGCAATGTATATACAATGGGTGATTTTGATGCAAGTGGCGATTTTGACCCTAGTAGCAACACTTTTACGCTTACAGGCTGGGGTACTTTTATTACAAAATTAGGCAGTGATGGAAGTTTTGTTTGGGCTAAATCATTGAATACCAAATTAGATAACCTAACAAGCAAACTTATGTTATTGGATAATAATAACTTTTTGTATATTGCAGGTAAATTTGGGAATACCGTAGATTTTGACCCCAATGTTCCTGTATATAATGTTACAAGTACCAGTGGTTCTATGACTGATGCTTATATATTGACCTTACAAACAAATGGAGATTTTGTAAATGTAGTCCACACAAAAGGGTTAGCGGTGGAGAAAGCGCAAAGTTTGAGCAAGGATATAGCAGGTCATATTTATCTCTCAGGTGCTTTTTCAGGGAGTTGTGATTTTGGGATAAATACAAACCCATATACACTTAATACGATTAGTCCAATTAAAAGCGATTTTTTTATGCTAAAACTCAATAATTTAAGTACAAGTATTGAGGATAAACCCACTGCCCAAACGATTGCTATTTATCCTAATCCTGCCCAAGATAAGGTGTTTTTTCAGGCAGATGAACAGGAATTTCCTTTGACCATCGAAATTTATAGCTCACTTGGGCAATTTATGGGCAAAAATAAGATAGTAGATGAAAATATACCTTTATCATTGACGCATCTGCCGCAAGGCGTTTATTATGTTAAATGTTTTGGGAAAGACGAGCGGCTTATTTATGCAAAAATAATGAAAGAATAACGTATTTTTCAATCAATATTTAGCAATAAGTGAAGTGATTTTAGTTTATTTGCAACATATTTCATTTTACTTATGCGTTACATTTTACTTTTTCTTTCGTTATTTTCGGTTGCTTTTGCCCAAAATCAAACGGTTAGGGGCATTATCACAGACAAAGAAACCCATTTTCCCTTAGAAGGGGTAATGGTGATGATTTTTGCTGACACTACAACAGCAGAAGGCATTTATACGGAATCTGATGGGGCTTTTCGTTTTGAAAATGTGCGAATCGGTCGCTATCAACTACAATTCGATTTGATTGGCTATAGTCCTATTAGCATGAGCAATGTCTCTGTAACTTCGGGAAAAGAGGTCGTTTTAAATGTAGAAATGGAGGGTGCTGCTGTGCAAACCAAGGAAGTTGTGATTCGTGCTAGCAAAAATGGTGACCCTTTGAATGAAATGGCGGTAGGAAGTGCCAGGTCATTTTCGGTAGAGGAAACGGATAGATATGCAGGGAGTAGG
>JAAFHL010000169.1 GCA_013298365.1 Bacteroidota bacterium
GCGTGTTTGGCGATGGCGGTACAAGTATTCGTTCGGGCGGTGTAATTGGCGACAATTATGCGTTGGGTAGAGGGGCTTTGGGCTATATTTCGGCTGCAAATCTTAGTTATGCGGTATATGGTTTTTCAAGTGCGTATCAGTTAGGCATTTTTACGGGTAAAATGGAAAACCCTAATGAAATGCAACAAAAAGTAGATAATCAAATCGGATTGGGCATTTATGGCGGCGTAATGGGCGGCTGGGTGCGTGGCATACATTATGGCTTGCATACAAAAGGCGGAGAATATAGTTTATATGTAGATGGGCAATCGGTTACAAATCGTCCTGCTATACAACTTATTGAAAATGAGCATACCGACAAAAGAACCCTTGCTTATATGACAACTTCTATGTCAGCTGATGTATATGCAAGAGGAAATGCTAAATTAGAAAATGGAACGTTTTATATTGCTTTTGATGAGCATTTTAAATCGGCTATTTCCCCTGAAACTCCTTTAAATATTACAATTACACCTATGGGTGAGTCTCAGGGTGTTTATGTTACAAACATTACAACAAGTGGCTTTACAGTAGTCGAAAATCGTCAAGGACAAGCGAATATTGCATTTAATTGGCTTGCAGTAGGTACACAAAATGGCTATGAAAAAGCACAGCCTCTTTCTGAAACCATTTTATCGCAAAACTTTGACAAACAAATGAATGGCGTTATGTTTAATGATAACAACACAAATGATGCGGAAGCTGTGGGCATTTATTATGATGGGCAAAATGTGCAATTAGGCAAAACGCCTGCTTATTTTGAGCAACAACGCTTGGCAAATCCTCGTCTGCTCAAACATAAAGAAAATCATGCTACTCGAAATCAGCCGATTTCTGTGCAAGAAAATAAGGTAGATGCTACATTTATACCCGAAATAGGTAGAAATAAAACACTTAAAGCAGTTAAAGGAGGAAAGTAATAATTCAGTAATATGAGGCTGTCCAAAGATAATTTGGGCAGCTTTTTTTGTGTTATATTGTTAGTTATTTGTTGTTTTTGTAGATAAAAAATCCTCATATTATCCCTTTTAGTAGAAATCTATGTAAAATGTGCCTAAAATACAAAAACATTCCTGCTTATTCTTATCTTTGCAACGAAAATGCTTAGACAGCAGAAAAATTGTATATTACTAACCACTGAATAGATTACATACGTTAAAATATGAAGAATTTTTGGCATTCGTTAGGACTTTTCACCTTAAACTTCCGTATTCCTATTCTGATAGTATTAGGGGTGCTTACGGCGATTATGCTTTCCTTTACTCATCTGGAACTTGCACAAGATTATGGAAAGATTGTGCCGCCCGATGACGAAGATTTTGAAATCTATCGCAATTTCAAAGAAGAGTTTGGGGAAGATGGCAATGTTATTGTAATTGGCGTAGAAGGCGACTTGCGAAATCCTGCGTTTTTGGGTGATTTGTATGATTTAGGTGAAAACCTCAAAAAAGTGCAGGGAGTAGAGGGCGTATTGAGTGCTACGCATTTATTTACGTTGGAAAAAGATACCGTTGAAGAAAAATTTCGCCTTTTAAGGGTCATGAAACAAAAACCTTCTTCACAAGCAGAAGCCGATAGTTTGTCAAATGTCATCTTGTCTTTGCCTTTTTATCAAAACTTGATTATCGCAGACAGTGGCAAATCTTCGGTCATTGCGGTTAGCCTCAATAGTAAAATGTTGGATTCGGGCAGCAAGGTCAAAATGTTTGATGACCTCAAAGCATGTACTGCCGTTTTTGAGAAAAAATATAATACAACACTGCATTATGCAGGTTTGCCTGTATTGAGAACCGTTTTGCAGAAGATTTTGCCTAAAGAGTTAGCCTTGTTTTTATTGTTAGCTATTGTTATTACAGGCATTATTTTATTTATATTTTTCCGCTCTTTTGTCGCAGTTTTTTTTCCAATTTTGGTGGTTATCGTGATTATTATTTGGGCGTTAGGCATTCAAGGGGCTTTGGACTACAAATTAACGGTTATTATGGGAATTGTTCCCGCCTTGATTACAGTCGTTGGGATTCCAAATTGTGTATATATTCTCACAAAATATCATCAAGAATTTGCCCTCATTCGAGACAAAAGGCAAGCTTTAATGAATGTGATTCAAAAAATAGGTTCTGTTACAGTCATGGTAAATGCCACAACCGTAGTAGGACTTGGCGCAACTGCTGTAACAGATATTGCCGTCCTAAGAGAATTTGGAATTGTAGCAGGTTTGACAGTAACGGCCGCCTTTTTTATCTCTATGTTGCTGATAATTACTATTTTTAGCTTTCTCCCACCCCCTACCGAAAAACAATTAAAACACTTAGAACGCAAAGCTACTGATGGTATTTTGGCTTGGATTGATAAGATTGTTCATCTTCATAGAAAATGGATATATGCCATTGTTTTTCTACTTTTTGCTTCATCTATTTGGGGAATGTTTTTGATAGAAGTGCGTGCAGGTTTGTCTGATGATGTGCCTCGTGGCAATGCGATGATGGCAGACATGAAATATATGGAAGAAAAATACAAAGGGGTGATGCCTTTTGAAATTTGGATTGACACAAAAGAAAAAAGAGGCGTGCAAAAACTCGCTGTGTTGAGAGATATTGCGCAGTTGCAAGATTCTATGGCTACTTATGGCATGATTTCTCGCAGTTTGAGTTTGGCAGATATGGCAAAATTCAGCAGACAAGCTTTTTATGGTGGCGATGCTGCTGAATATGACCTCCCTTCTAAATCTGAATTTACGATGATTGGTTTAATGCTTAAAAAATCAAAAATAGAAACAGGTAGTTTTTCCAAATCGCTTACTGACAGCACAGGACAACGCACTCGTATCTCGGGCAATATCAAAGACATTGGCTCAAAGGCAATGGCGGTTGTGTTAAAAGATTTACAAACAGACATTGATTCTATTTTTAGCAAAGAAAAATATGAGGTAAAAATAACAGGAACGACTCGTATTTATATCAAAGGAAATGATTATTTGGTCAAAAATTTGATTCAAAGTTTGATACTTACCCTCATTTTGATTGGTATTTTGATGCTGATTCAGTTCAAAAATATAAGTGGCATTTTGCTAAGTATCATTCCAAATGTGTTGCCTTTGTTGATGGTTGCAGGTTTTATGGGTTTTGCTGATATTGCCCTCAAATCTTCTACTGCGCTCATTTTCAGTACGGTATTTGGTATTTCTATAGATAATACCATACATTTTCTCGCTGCCTATCGTCTTCACCGAAAAGCAGGACTTAATGTTTCTGATGCGGTAAGTGCAACGTATGAAAATACGGGATTGAGCATGATTTATACCTCATCTATTCTCTTTTTTGGCTTTATTATTTTCATTGCATCTTCTTTTGGGGGGACACAATCTTTGGGCTATCTGGTAGGAGGTACTTTGTTAATTGCTTTATTTAGTAATTTATTTTTCTTGCCTGCTATGGTGCTTACTTTTGGTAAGGATAAGGAAGATATTAAGGTTTAAAGAAGAAAAAGCTCAAATAATATAATCAACATGAATACATTTAGAGGCACAGGCGTAGCCGTTATTACGCCTTTTAATTCAGACAAAAGTATAGATATTCCTGCTATTCAATGTGTTGCAAGACATTTGATGGACGGGAAAGTAGAATATTTGGTGGTGCTTGGTTCTACGGGCGAGGCAGCAACCTTGAATATGACCGAAAAACAAGTTGTGATAGAAGCCTATTTAGCGGCTACAAATGGCGAAATACCGATTGTCTTGGGCTGTGGTGGAAATGACACAAGGGAAGTATGTGAAAATATCGCTTTTTATACCGAAAAATATGGCAATAAAATTGCTGCTTTTCTTTCAGTGAGTCCATTTTACAATAAACCCTCACAAGAAGGCATTTTTCAGCATTTCAAAGCCGTTGCTGCTTGTACCGATAAGCCTATCATTATTTACAATGTGCCAGGGCGAACAGGAAGCAATATTTTGCCACAAACAACAGTTCGCATTGCGCAAGAAATTAAAAATGTAGTAGCAATTAAAGAGTCATCAGGCAATTTGGAGCAAATGATGGAAATTATTCGTTATCGCCCCCAAGGTTTTTTGGTTATTTCGGGCGATGATGCAATTACCTTACCGCTTATTGCAGCAGGCGGCGATGGGCTTATTTCGGTGCTTGCACATGCTGCACCTGATAAAGTAAGCAACATGGTGCGTGCGGCATTGTCAAATGATTTTGAAACCGCAAGAACCTTACATTATGATTTATGGGAGCTGATGAGTTTGGCTTTTGCCGAAGGCAATCCCATGAGTATCAAGACAATGATGGAGGTAAAAGGCGTGTGTAGCCGCAATGTTCGTTTGCCTTTGGTTGAAGGGACAGCTAATTTAGTCGAAAAAGTAAAGAAAATATTTTCTTGAAAAAGTTTTAGGTTCTCGCAGATTTGCGCAAATAAATACCAAATTTACGCAAATCTGCGGTTAAATCTGTGAAAATCTGCGTGAACCTAAATGCAAAAGCAAATTTATTGTATCGAAATAAAATACTCACATTCAAATTTCTTACCAGGTTCTAAAGAAATAATCCCTTCTTTTTCCCGAATATCTCCTGTCGAAGTAGTTTTATCTGCCAAACCTTTCCAAGGTTCTATGCACACAAACGGCGCATTTACCTGTGTCCATGCTGCTAAATAAGGAAAATCTGGATAGGAAACGGTTAAACTTTTCTTATGTTTATTGGTTTTTAGCGTTACCGATCTTGATTTTAAGCCCTTCATAATCACCGCGTCTTCTCTAAATAAATCTACATTTAAGGGCAATTTATTATTATTGTTTAGCAAAGGTTCAACTCTTTCACCTATCAAGCCTCCTTCCAAAAAGTTACGATTAATGGTTTCATTCTCCTCAAACTCTAAATAATAATCGTTAAACATATCCCCTTCTTTCAAAGGACATTTAAACGCAGGATGCGCACCTATCGAAAAGTACATAACAGTAGGGTCATTATTTGTTACCAAAAAACGAATACTTACTTTATTTTCAATCAAGGTATAAATCACCCTCAATTCAAAGCGATAAGGATATTGTTTTTGCGATTCTGTATTATCTTTTAACCAAAAAATGACTTGATTATCTGTTTTTCCAATCCAGTCAAACTCCATGTCTCGCACAAATCCATGCTGATTCATCGGATATTTTACACCATTTGCCACATACTGCCCCTCTTTAAGTTTGCCCACTATTGGAAACAACAAGGGCGATTGACGCTGCCAATAAATCGTGTTTTGGGGCTGCCAAAGATATTCACCGCCATCTTTTACATTTTTGATGCTTGTCATTTCTGCCCCCTTGCTCTTGACGGTGAGCGATATAATTCCGTTTGTTAATGTATAAACTACCATTTTTGCGAAGATAATCAAAATTTGGCTGCAAATATAGGAAATTGTTTTTATAGTTTTATAAAAAAGGCTACTTTTGTCTCACAGATTTTGCAGATGTCAGCGCAGATTTTTGTTTTCTGCCCCAATCTGCGCCTTTTTCTGCATTAATCTGCGAGAAATAATATGAAGCGTTTTTTTTCCTATATTTTTTTGGCACTTGTGCTAAATGCCTTAATAAAACCCGCTTCTGTTTTGGTAGAAAATGCGGTTCAAAATAAAATCGGGCATTATGAATGGGGCAAATATGCCGCTTGGTTATCGCTATGCTTTTTGTTAGGTCCTTTATGCGATTTGGGCATCAATACCTTTGCAACCGCAAAATTGGCGCAATCTTCGACAGACATTAAAACAGATTTTGCCTCTTTTTTGGGCATAAAAGTTTTTTTAGTTGTATTATACCCTGTGTTACTGTTGTTGTTTGGGTGGGGAATGGGCTATCATGGACAAGAATTGGGCTATTTGCTGCTGATTGCTATCATCACCGCATTGGGACAACTCAGCGACTTGTTTCGCAGCGCAATCAAGGCTTTACAGGCATTTGCCTTAGAAAGCATTTTTTCGGTATTAGAAAAAGTGATTTTATTGGCAGGTACATTAGCATTACTCTATGTAGGCATTGATTTACAAGATTTTATATTACTTAGATTGCTTGTTGTAGGCATTACCTTGGGCATTATTGCGGGCATTGTTTTTCGAAAAATAGGGATACCTCTTTTGAAAATCCCCCAAAATGGTGAAGCCATTCTAAAAGGCAGTTTTGTGTTTACCTTGACCATTTTACTTACCTCTGCCAATGAAAAAATAGACCAAGTTTTGCTCAAAAATCTTATCGGAAATACGGAAACAGGCTTATATTCAGGGGCTTATCGTTGGTTAGATGCCATAAATATGTATCTTTGGACAATTCTCCCTTTTTTCTTTGCTCGTTTTGCTTTTCTCATCAAAGACCTCGCTGCACAACAAAAATTGCTCAATATCGGACAAATTATGTCAGCAACGCCCCTCGTTTTTATGGGAGCTTGGGGCTATTTTTTTGCCGATAAATTACTTTTCCTTTTTCCTGACAGTTCTTGCGAAGAGTTGAGTAGAATGACACATTTTATCCAAATTCTCTTTCTTGGCGCAGCCCTAAACGCTACTTTTGCCGTTTTTGGGACCTTGCTCACGTCGTCAGGTTATAGCAAATATGTAAATGTAGGTTTTGCTATTACCATGATTATCAATATTTTACTCAATTTATTATTTATCCCTAAATACGGCGGCATTGCGGCTGCTTGGGTAACTGTTTTCTGCTATGCAATCATTGGCATGAGTTACACCTATATTTTGAAATCCTATACAAAATTACAAATTCCTTATTTTCAGACTTTTCAACTGATTATCTTATTTGTAGCCTTATTTTTTGGCTTTTTTTTATTTCAAAAAACAACTATTTCTTGGCTTTTACAAAGTGTAATTGGAGGTGTTTTTACCCTAGTTTTCTTGTTTATCTTAAAATGGAAAGAGATAAAAGAACTCAAAAGTATATGGAAAAAAGGATAAATAATCCGTTGAAAACGAACTATTTATCCTTTAGATAAGTGATAATAAAAAGTGTTATTTAAAAATGGGGAGATATAAAAAATAGTAGGTGGTTTTGACTTGCGTTATTGACACAGCAAATTGTCATCACCCAAAGAAGGTATGATTATCATCTGGTAATTTGTGATATTTTGATTGGGATTGATGGAGTGAAAAAAGAAAATATCGCCTCTACGAGAAGTCGCAGCAATTTCAAATGGTTTAGTAAAATAGGCTTTTGTCATATCTGGGCTTAAAAACATCACCCTAAAATAGGTCGTATTTGGGCAGCTAAAAGCAGGAATACGGACGTTTCCTACACGAATTTCATTTACTGTCGCTGTAACTGCAACATAATTTGTCATCGGCAGACAGGCATCAGCATTGCCCGTACAAGTTCTTATGCCTTCCAAAATGTCTTGCTCAGATGTTACACCAATAATATCTTCTACCGTAGCCACGCAGCAACTGGTGATATAAGGAACATTCTCAATTTCCCCTATACCTATGTCCGTATATTCTGCACGAGTTTTGGTTCTTGCTTTAATGGTATAGTTGTAAACCTGTTTGAAATCGGCTTGTGGGCATTGAAAAGTTTTGAGGTCTCCAGACACAACATATTCTTCCATCACAACGGCAGTATTTGCGGAATTTCCCAGTTTACGATAGATTACATATTCATCTACCTGCTGTGTAGGGGTTTCCCATACAAGGGTAGGGGCGCAAGGGTCTGAATCTACGGCAATATTCATCTCAAAACGCTCCAAATTTGCGGGGATATATTGCAGCAATAAGGGCGAAGAATAAGGCGACTCTATTTCACCCGTACAATTCAAGGCTGCACAATCTCTTTTTATGCGTACTTGATAATAATGTCCTGCTTTAAAAAAGCCATTAGATTCTGCAAACTTCACTTTTGCTTGGTCTGCTCCATTTGCGTCCTGCTTAAAATTTTGCGTAAATAGTTGATTATTTAATAAATCCTTAAATTCTAAGGTAACCGATTTTCTGCCTGTTCCAGCCTCCCAGCTAAATACATATCCATCAGTTTCAACCGCTTTCAAGCTAAAATTTTCAGGCGTTTCGCTGCAATCACAAGGCTTTTTACAACCTTGCAAAGCCACTAATAATACAAAAATGATGGTAAAATAAAAAATAACGCTTTTCATAAAAATGAGCTTAAATATGTGTGTAAGTTGTTATACATCATTATCAGATGTTGATGCCACAAAGATAGGGCATAAAATTACGTCAAAACAATTACATTTTTTTCCATTTCTCGGTAAAAAGATAAACGATAATTGAATAAGAAAAAGTAATTTTGCCCTCAATATTTACGGACTCGACGGCTTTTTTTTGTGGTTTAGGTTAAAAATGTGATGTTATTTATGAAAGATGCTAAAATTGTTGTGATTCTTAAACGTTTTTCTGCCAAAGATTTAAAGCGATTTGAGATGTTTATCGCTTCGCCATACTTTAATAAAAATGAAAAAATAAAAGATTATGTATTTTTTCTGACCAAACTTGCCCCAAAATGGCAAGAAGACAAACTAAGTGATGAAGCACAGTTTGCGGCGGTTTTTGGAAATGTGCCTTTTGACAAGCAGAAACTGTATTATTTGCGCTCCGATACTACAGAGCTATTAGAAACCTTTTTGGTGCAGGAGCATCTCAATCTTAATCAGACAGAGCAGGAATTAGCGTTATTAGATTTTTATTTGAAAGAAAACCTAGGGGAATTGTTTGAACAGTCATATAAAAAATGTGTAGAGGTATTCAAAAAGGAAAAAATACGTGATGGGAAATATTACTATGAATATTTTCGCCTCAACTGGTTAGAAATTGTGTATCAAGAGTTGGTGCAACAAGGCAAAGCCGATTTTAGGTATGAGACACAACAGCATATTTTGGATATTTTTTATCTCATTAATACCCTTTCTTTGCATATATCTTCGCTTTCTACTTCGGCTGTTTTGTCTGTCAAAAAAAATGAGAGCTTACCCCTCAAAACCCTTTTAAGATATGTAGAAAAAGGCGGCAATTTTTTAGCAATTCCCATGATACAGCTTTTGTATCATCATGCTAAAATGCTTTTAGAGCCTAATAATGAGCTATTAGTAAGCCAAAGTCTTAGCATTTTAGAGGCGAATTTGCAGCAACTACCTGCGCATACGCTTGCAGCTATGTTTTCGATTATTCGTAATAGATACGTGGCTTATATCAATCAGGGAAATAAGGACTATGAGGCTAAGTTGTTACATTTATATAAGAAACAAATTCAGTCCGATAATATTTGGGATAGTAAAGGTGAGTTGCATATTGGGGTTTTTAACAACATCATTACTTTGGTTTTGCGGGCAAAAGATTTTGAATGGTTTGAGTTGTTAATCAATGTACATAGTAGCAAACTTCCCGAACAATATCGAGAAACTACCGTATGTTTTGCGCAAGCTAAATACCAATTTTCGCAGAAAAACTTTC
>JAAFHL010000017.1:0-13401 GCA_013298365.1 Bacteroidota bacterium
TGAAGGTATTTATGATTATTATGGTTTTGTAAAAAATGAGATGATAGCCGAAGCAAAAAATTGGGAGGCACTCAAAGCCATTATTCACGCAAAAATGCAGCACAAAGCGCCTGTTTTTCATTTGGCAAAGTATTATAATGAAGCGATTGACACCCCTTTTGAGGGCAATTCTACGCAAAAATGTGTGAATGAAATAAGCACTTTTGTAGAAAAATGGGGTAAATAAAAGCTTCATCTGCAGCATAAAACGTGTCAAGCGTAAAACTAGCATACTGCTTTGCCAAGAAAGGTAAGGCATTTTTTTACGGCTATTTTATGTAAAATTTCACATGCTGCAGTCATATTATTTGTCAAATACCCATTCACTGCGTAACGAAGATATACGTCTCATCAAAAGAGATGTCCTTTTACCATTAGAGTATAAGTAATGCGTATTTACCTACTTTTTCCTACTTACATCTGCCTCAAAACTCGACCTATTCAGATGAATGTAAAAAAGGCTCATTTTCACGAGAAAATGAGCCTTCAGGTATTTTTATGATTTATGCAAGAACCTTACTAATATCTTAGATATTAGTAAATGCACATTGATTATCAATAAGTATCAACGAGTGATAAATTAAGAAAATAGTTAAGTTGCATGAACTATCAACTGCCTGCACTGAACTTTGCATCACACTTGGCTACGCCGAAGTGTCGGAGTATCAATTTTCAACTATTAACTACTTAATTTAATTAGCTCCTTGTTCTGATTCGCTTACAAAAACATCTGTATCTTCGTCTTCTTCAATTACGGCAACTGCTGCACTTAGTCTTGAAAGTGCTTTCTGATGTGTAGAAGCCATAGTTGCTTGGACACTACTCACACCACGAGAAACAGTTTGTGTTTCCTTTACTTCCATTTTAGGCGTTTCTTTTTCTATTGTTTTTGTTTTAGTGTTAGAAGATTGAGCAAAGGAAAGTGTGGTAAGAGAAACAAATAAGATTGTAAAAAATGACTTTTGCATAATGTGTTGAAATTGAGAAATAAAGTATTAGAGAAGAGTGTATGATTTTGCAAAAATAAGTAGATAAATAAAGATTTTGTACTTACTTTTATCGTTTTTTAATCAATTACAGCGACTATAATCAACTAATTATAATATTATTCAGCAAATGTTATGCCATGCTGATACTTATGTAATAAAAAAGCGAAAAAATATTAAATTTTTAAGTAACCTGACAGAAAAAAGCATATCTTTGAAGCAATTTTTCACGCAAAACGATATAATATGTTTGAACAACTCATGCTAAAAGACAATGCTTTAGCCAATAAAGTGATATTGGTTACAGGCGGTGGCTCTGGATTGGGAAAATCTATGAGCCTTTTTTTCTTGAAATTAGGGGCAAAAGTCATTATCTGTGGGCGGTCTGCCGAAAGATTGGCAGCCGCAAAAGCAGAAATGGAGCAAGAAACGGGCGGTGAAGTATTGGCTGTGCCTTGTGATGTGCGACAATATGAGCAGGTCGATCATGTGATAAAAACAGGGATAGAAACCTTTGGTTTTATAGATGGCTTGGTAAATAATGCAGCAGGCAATTTTATCAGCCCTACCGAGCGTTTGAGTCATAGGGCTTTTGATTCTGTGGTAGATATTGTGCTAAGAGGTTCGTACAATTGTACGCTTGCTTTGGGCAAATATTGGATAGAAAAACAAATTAAAGGAACGGTGATAAGCATTGTAACAACTTACGCTTGGACGGGTTCTGCGTATGTTGTGCCTTCGGCTTGTGCAAAGGCGGGCGTGTTAGCAATGACGCAATCGCTTGCGGTAGAGTGGGGCAAGTATGGTATCAGAATGAATGCGATTGCGCCAGGTCCTTTTCCTACGGCGGGTGCATGGGACAGACTTTTTCCCAAAGAAATCAGAGACAAAGTAGGCTTAGACCCGCTTGAAAGAGTGCCGCTTGGACGTGTAGGAGAACATCACGAATTAGCAAATTTAGCCTGTTATTTGATGTCAGGTTTTTCGGCTTATGTAAATGGTGATGTCATTACAATAGACGGTGGTGAATGGCTCAAAGGGGCTGGCGAGTTTAATATGATGGAAAAAATCCCTTCGGAAATGTGGGATTATGTAGAATCTTTGACAAGAAAAGCAAAAAGTTAAATATTTGATAATTAGTTACTTGTATGCTTGTTTTGTGCCGTAGGTACAAAATATGGGTGAAAAACATATATATATTCCCCCGATTTTATTCGTTTTGCGTGCTTGCACGAAAAGTAAAAGAATACAGTCGATTTTTATCTTTTTTACCAATATTTTGCTCCTAACAGGGCAATAACGCAAATTAGCATTTTATTTAGCTAAAAAAAAGAGATTTTACAGCCAATATTTCGGGCTGTAAAATCTCTTTTTCCCCTTAAAACAACTCTGTACAATTAAGTAGCCACTTTTTTGCTCAAAAAGCGTGAGTCTAAGAAATAAACTATCTTTACAGACAAAGAATTGGTTTGTGGCGCATCAAACGTGTTGCGCCAAGTGCCGAAATAATTGGGCGTATATTGTCCCTTAAAGTCTGAAATCGCATTTTTCCAAACCACAGAAAGCTGACTTCCTGCGGTAAATTCCCAATTATATACCAAATCTATGTTAAAGGCATTGAAAGACAAGTCTTGTGATTCTTGATAGTCAGGATAAGGGGTCCACATGCCATTGTCTTGCAAATGATAATATTCTTTGTATTTCGTTGTGAGCGAATAGTGGCGCAAACGGAAACTAAGTGCCATGCGGCGCGTGAAATTGTAGGTGGTTGTAAAGACATTATTTACGGTTCTTACATCTCTTTTGCCAAACACTGGCGCATTGTCGTTGTCCATAGCAGCCCAGCCTATTTCATTGCGTGGCATCTCAAAATCAAGGTTATACTTGAATGTCAATCGGTTATTGACTCGATAGCGAGGCGTAAAACCAATCCAATCGCTTTGTGTATATTGCTGATAAACCAAACCTGAAAAGTGTCCATAGTAAGCATCAATCGCCAATTTTTTCACATAATTAGTAGAAATCCAGCCATTTAGCCAAGCACCATTACTTAGGCGAACAAATTTATTTTCTACTCGTGTGGCAAAATAATCATGCACAGGAAAAGGAATATACTCTCCTTCTAGCCCATACGCCCAGAAGTTTTTGGTCAAAAGGAAACTGTTCAGGCTGATTTTTACCGCCATATAATCTTTGGTAGCAAAATGCTGTTTGTATTCTGCACCTAATGAAATTCGGCTACGATTGATGCCATATTTTGGTTTATATTGCTGCAAAGTAATATTTGCGGTATTGCTGATAAAATTATTGACTGCCAAATAGCCCAAATCATTTTGGTCATATTTATTGGAAAGCACACTTCGTGCGATTTCAAAATTCAGGTTTCCACTATATTTTCCTACGGCAACATTGTAGGCATAGCCCATTGTATTATATTTATCAGTAGCCACACCAAAAAGTTGGCTCAATTTGGCATTTCCTGTAAACGCATAAGCATTTTTTTTGTCCGTAATCTTTGCCATCAATGCTGTTACATTCGCATCTGGCGCATTTCCCTCTCGCATCACATTGGTATTTATCAGCGAAATGAAGGAGTTTTTCCAAAAAGGCTGGTCTAACACCAACATATTATAATTGCTCAAAGGGTCGGTTTCTATTTTTCGCTCATTGCCCAAACTATCTGCTACACGAGCAAAAGTGGGTTTTGTGATAGAATTGATAAAACCTATCCCCAAATTACCTTTGGTTCTACCCGAAATCTTGGTGGAATTGAGCAATTGAGAACTTGCGGGATTAGAAACAATAGACTCTCCTGGTTTTAACTCATTTCCTACATTATAATAATTGAGCGGCTTTCCACCAATTCTACGGCTATAAAAGAGGTCATCTTTGTTAAAAAGCTCAGTACCTTCGGTAAAAAATGGGCGAAAATCGTCAAAACGCACCTCATACGGCGTGAGATTATACACAATATTATCGGATTGCACCTGCCCAAAATCGGGAACAAGGGTCATATCAAGCGTAAAACTCTCATTGATACCATATTTTACATCGGCTCCCCCACGAGGTGTATGACTCCATGTATTTGTATTGCCATCATGAATTGCGTAATAGGAAGTATAAGGAAAAAACATCAAACGTAAAGGCGGCTTTATGTTTTTGATGCCATCAAGCAAGCCAAACTGATTCACAAAGCCTGGCTTTGCAGGGTCTATTGCACTCCAAAAACTCTTTTCTCTATATCTGCGCAGCACACGAATGAAGTTTATGCCCCAAGTTTGCTCAGGTTTGTCTGCAAAACGAATGGCAGAATAAGGGATTTTCATCTCCACAACCCAGCCTTTATCGGTAATTTTAACGGCATTGTACCAAACCGAATTCCAGTTTTGGTCAGGGTCATTGTTTGAATGACGAATATCTGTCTGTACGCCCGAAGCCGAAGACACAAACTCAAAGGCATTTTGCTTGTCATTGTAGGTATCAAATTGTACCCCAAACAAATCGGCATTGTTTTCACCCGCATCTCTTGTGCCAAGTTCCTTTAAAATCGAATCTGGATGCTCATCATATAGCATTGCCCCAATATAAATGGCAACATCATCATAAGTTACCCTTACCTCGGAATCATAATGTGGCTTTGTATTGGGATTGGGAACTGCCTGCACAAAACCTGTGGCAGGTGTGAGCGCTTCCCATATCGGCTCCGACAAAACGCCATCTATTTTGATAGGTTCTGTACTTCGTACCGCATGGATTTGTTTGATATCAACAGCAAAACACGTAGCAGCAAGTAACAAGAACAGGCAAGAGATGAAAAATTGTTTCATACAGAAATAGAATATAGTTTTTGATGTGTAATTCGTAGCATTGTGTTTACGAAAATAATAAGTTGAGAATCCCCTAAAATCATTACATTTTCTGCTGCTACATAAAATAATAGAAACGTAAGGCTTTGGGTTCTGCATAGTTCGGCGTAGCTCACTACAAGAATTTTCACAGATTAAGAACGTTTCGACAAGCTCAACGACCACACACATTTTCACAGATTAAGGGTTTATTTGCGTAAATCTGTGGTTAAATCTGCATTTATCTGCGAGAAGTTAGGCATATTTAAATAAAAAAGGCTGCCCTTGTGGAGCAGCCCCTAAATTTAGCTATCAGTTATGCTAATCTTCTACATCTTGAAGAATGATAGGCACTGATATTTTGCTTGCATGATGCGAATTGTGTTTTTCTTTAAATCTTTTGAGTTGTGCTTTCAATTTTTCAGTACAAAAATCAGTAGCTTCCTCAAAACTTGCCCCATACTCGGTGGCAATAAGCGTCTCGCCTGGCACATGTACTTTAATTTCCACTAATTTATTTTGTTTAGGCTGGTGCTTTTCGAGTCTAAGATACACGTTTGCATCTACTATTCGGTCAAAAAATACATCTAATTTGTCGCATTTTTTTTGGATAAACTCGAGCAGTTTTACGTCTGCATCAAAGTGAATGGATTGAACGCTTACTTTCATAATTTTATTGTGTTTGAGGGTTTATGGCACGTGGATGCGCCATTTTATGAATATTTTGAAGTTTTGAAATGGAATTATGGGTATAGATTTGTGTCGCAGCCAACGAACTATGCCCCAAAAGCTCCTTTATATCATTAAGGTCTGCTCCAGCATTGAGCAAATGTGTTGCATATGTGTGGCGCAAAACGTGTGGTCCCTGACGGGCAACATTTGATGCCATCGGCAAATATTTTTGAACAATACGGTAGATGAGTTTGTCATAGAGTGCCTGATTATCTGGTTTTACGAAAAAAGTCTTAGAAAGGTTTAGCCCTAATTCCGCAGATTTTGCCCTATATACTTCCATTGCTGTATATACATGATTGCCAAAAGGTACAATTCTTGTTTTATTTCCTTTACCACTAATGCGTAATATTTTAGTATAAAAATCAATATCAGTGAATTGTAGTTTCTGTACCTCTGACCGCCGTAAGCCACATCCATATAAAATTTCGAGTAAACACCTATCTCTTGCGCCTTCAAAAGTTTCTGGAAAAACTACTTCTTCAAATAAAATTTCTGTTTCCGACTCTTTTAAGAAGACAGGCAACTTACTATCTGTTTTTGGCAGTTTGATACTCGCAATAGGATTTTGGGTAATTTTTCCTTTTTTCTTCAAATAAGTAAAAAATGCCCGCACAGCCGCCAATTTGCGCTTAATGCTTCTATGCGAAATGTCTTTTCCTGCCAAATCACCCACCCAATTTCGCAAAGAACGATGCTCCAATGTTTGAACAGCCCCTTCCTCAAACAGTTGCTTATTATCTGTAATAAGCAAATATTCAGCCAAGTCTTGCAAATCTCTTGAATAAGCCGTAATAGTTGCCTTGGAATAATTGCGTTGTATTTGGAGGTAATGGAGAAATTCTGTAAGCATGTATGATGAAAAAATAGGAAATGTTTTAGTGTGAAAATTGTTTATAGATGACTCAAAACAAAGTATTATGACAGCACAATAGTTTGGTTTTCAATATTAAATAGATTTTAGATACTAAACAAATTATTAAGTACATTTTAATAAATTTCTAAGATTTGTTTAATTATTGATTAAAATAAAAAACTAATAATCAACTAATTGACTAAATTCCGTTTTCATTTTTTTTCTACCATAGCTTATAATGCAATATGCCACGACATCAACGTCATGGCATATCAAAACTAATTATCCCTTTTTACCCCTTTTGTTTCTTGCAAATAGTATCGATTTTTTTAACTATATTAAAAAGAAAAGATTTCTTTTTGGTCTTGTCGAGAACCTCAATTGATTACAGCACAAAGATAAGCCCTTTTGAAATACCTTGTTTCTACCAATGAGGTTACGCTATATATCAATGATAAATGATGTATTTTGAGTGAGAATGTGTATTGATGATTTATTTCAAATAATCCAAAAATGCTTTTCTCCGCATAAACTTCCCACCCAGAGACTCCAAATGTGGTGTTCTTGTTTGACAATCAATGAGTTCTATACCTTCTTTTTCAATTTGACGAACATAAGTAATAAAAGCCGCTTTTGAAGCATTGCTTTTCTTGGCAAACATAGATTCCCCCGAAAAACATCTGCCTATTTTTATACCATATAAGCCGCCCACGAGTTCGCCATCTTGCCACGCCTCGATAGAGTGCGCCCAGCCCAATTCGTGCAATTTACAATAGGATTCTACAATCTCCTCCGAAATCCAAGTACCATTTTGCCCTTGCCTTTTTGCTGCCTGACAGCCTCTCACTACTTGCTCAAATGCTTGATTTGTCGTGATTTGAAAGATATTTCTATCCAATACTTGTCGCATAGTGCGAGACACGTTCAACTCAGAAGGCAATAAGACAAAACGAGGGTCAGGCGACCACCACAATATTGGGTCTTCGGGGTTGTACCAAGGAAAAATGCCCGTAGAGTAGGCTAATTTAAGCCTTTCTACCGATAAGTCGCCGCCAACAGCTAGTAAGCCATCTTTATCGGCAAAGTGATAGGGCGGAAATACTAATTTTTGGGTAAGCCAATGTATCATGTTATATGTATATGAGATAGGCGTTTTTTTAGGTTATGTATAGGGCTATCCATTTGCAAAAGCCTTCAACTCGGCATCTACAATCGCAAGTCCTTCTTCCAGACTACGTGGATAGTAGTCAAGTTCCATATTTGCTTTGCCAAGGTGAAAAGCCGTATGTGGCGGACGTGTAGCCCTTTGTTTCAGCGTTTCAGAACTGATTTCGCCTATCAAATTTGCGTCTAAATGCCAAAAGTTTGCGACCCTTTTTGCTAAGGTTACAATGTCCATTTGTTCAGGACCACAAATATGATAAATGCCCGTTGCGCCGCTGATAGCAGCAGCAATACAAGCGGCTGCCAAATCTTGCGCCAAAGTAGGGCAGCGAGATTGATCTTTTACAACGGTAATGGCTTTGCCCTGTTCCAAAGACTGTTTCACCCACAAGACAATGTTGGAACGAGACAGCCCATACGTTACGCCATAGAGGAGAATTGTGCGCAAAATCGCTGCTTTTGCACCAGATGCGAAAACTGCCTGTTCTGCCTTCCATTTCGACAAACCGTAATAATTGACAGGGGCAGGCAAATCAGTTTCTGTATAATATCCTTTTTTGCCATCAAAAATAAAATCGGTAGATACATGAATCAAATGTGTATTAAAATGCTTGCAAAGCATTGATAACAAAGTGGTTGCATCTACATTTACTTTATCACACATTACTCGTTCATCTTCACAAATATCTACCTGCGTCATGGCACCGCCATGAATGAGCGCATCAGGACGATAATTCTCAAATATTTCCAGCCATTTTTCGTCATCATTCAAATCTACGGATTCATAGATAAAACTCCCCTTTGCAGGGTGACGATTTTCGCCTTTTGCAGTCGCAATAAGGGTAATATCGGTACGGAGAAGGAGGTCGTCTATGATTTTTTGACCTAATAAGCCATTGCTTCCTGTGAGAAGGATTTTCATAAATAATACGTATTTCTGTTAGATATGCTCAAATGAAAAGCGATTTTGGAAAGTTATTGCCGAAAATCTCTGCAAATCTGCGAGAAAAAACGCAAGAAAAAAACAAAATAGCAATAAAATTTGTAAAAATAAGCGAAATCGCCTATCTTCGTAGCGAATTTGTAACTACCAAAATTCATATTTTCATCATTTCACACAAACATTTATATTTCATTATGGGATTATTTAGCTTTTTAAAAAATGCAGGAGCCAAGTTATTTGGCGGAAAAGAGGAAGCTCCTTTGGAAAAAAAGGACAATACCCAAGTAACAGGTGCTTTAGTAGCGATGGTTGAGCGCATGGGTTTAGGGGTAAATAACCTTGACATTCAATTTAATGGTTCATCTGCAACAGTAAGTGGCGAGGCACATTCTCAACAAGACAAAGAAAAAATTATTCTTACCGTTGGAAATGTAGAGGGTATAGAGACTGTAGATGACCAAATGACGGTGATTCAGACCGAAACACCTGAGCCAGAAGCTACTTTTCACACGGTAGAAAGAGGTGATACACTTAGCAAGATTGCGAAAGAAGTATATGGCGATGCGATGAAATATCCTGTCATTTTTGAAGCAAATAAGCCAATGCTTTCTCACCCAGATAAAATTTATCCTGGTCAAGTATTGCGTATTCCTGCTTTGTAAATAATTGACAATCATAAAACTATCGTTCATTCATTGGGTGGACGGTAGTTTTTTTATGGCGTTTAAAAAGGGGAACGAATATAGACATAGAAAGTCGTACCTTTGTTTAATTCGCTTTCAATATGAAGTTTTCCTCCACTTTTTTCAATAAATTCTTTACACAAAAGTAAGCCCAAACCACTTCCTTTTTCTTTGTTTGTGCCACGAGTACTGATATTTTTGCTTGAATTTATTAAATTGTCCAAACGTTCTGGCGAAATTCCAACCCCTGTATCTTTCACTGAAAATACCACAAACGCTGCCTGTTTTTCTGCATGTAAAGAAATTTCTCCGCCAGCATATGTGAATTTTATCGCATTAGAAAGGAGGTTTCGAATAACAAGCGATAATATATTTGCATCAGAAAACACTTGCAATGCCACAGGAATTGTACAAGTAAGCTTTAAATTTTTTTGAGATGATTGTCTCGAAAATAAGGCACTTTCTTTTGCTACCATCTCTTTTAACACAATATTTTCTTCTCGGATAAAATTATCTTCGCCATTTACTTGAAGAGAAGCCCATGTAACCAAAGTATCCAATAGGTTTTGGGTCTCATCTACATTTTTGGCTATTTGTGCAAACAAATAATTACTTTGTTCTGTGGGTATATCGCTTGTTGTAACAACTTCTAAAAGCGATTTGAGCTGTGCCAAAGGACTTCTCACATCATGCGAAATAATAGAAAGCATTTTGTCTTTCATATCATTTAAGGATTCTAAATTTTCCTTTTGCATAGCAACTTCCTTTATTTTTTCTTCATACATCGCCTTAATAGACATCATAATGGCATAAACGCATATTATCGCAAAAGTCAAAGAGACGACTTGATCCATCATTTGTTCTTTGCTACCTTTGTAAGGCGAAACCCATTCAGGATAATTATACTCTAAGACATATAGAGTTGCAACACTTATAACGTGAAAAATGGTAAAAGTGATGTGATATTTGCGGGGTAAAATCGCAAAAAATAATAGAAAAAAAACTTGGAGCGCATGGATAATTGAACCATCTTGTCCACCATTTACAAACCACATGATACTTGTGAGAAAATAAATAAGCGGAATAGATAAAAGAGCAGATGTGATAAATTTGCCTTCAAAACGAGAAAAATAGTATAAAATAAGCAAGCATACTGCCACAATTATGGGTAGTATTATGCCCAAAGTTTCCATCTGAATCGTGGCATTAAAAATTGCCATGATAAATAATATGATAGCTCCTATTGAGCAGGTAATATTGAAGATACTATTTTCTAAGGTTAGATTTGCATCACTTCCTCTAATATATGAGAAAAAACTTTTTATATGATTCATATTAAATCCTAACACGTCAAAGCGCATGTTGTAGCAATCCTATATTCGTTGCCAAAAATTAAGCCAAAACAAAAAGTTAGTTGGCATTTGCTACAAAAGCCATGTAATAATAATATCTTTTTTCTGATAATAGTGCTTTTGATTTCGCCAAAGAATCAGCATCTTTGGCGAAACAAAAATAAATATCTTAGCCCCAAAATGGAGATTATTCTGTATATCTCAGTATTGCAGCTATATCTTCATCTGACAAAAAAGGAAAAGTAGTCATAACCGCTTTCCCATTTGCCTCATAGAGGGCAATCGCTTTTGGGTCTCCCGCTTTTATCAACGCAACATTATTGCGAATGTAGGCATAGAGCCATTTGGGGTCGTCAGCATATTTTTGCTTAATACCACCTAAAGCGGGTCCTATAAGTTGTTTATCTAGATAATGACAAGATGTACAATGTTGCTTAAACAGTGATTCCCCTTTTTGCAACGCTGCATCTACCACAACAGGCGCAGTATGTTCTATCTCTGCGACTTTTTCTTGCGTGTTAGGCGACATGCAGGCGGCTATAAATGAGATGATTAGGATTGAAATAAGGTATTTTTTTATCATGTATTTTCTTTATAAAATAGTATTCATCAAATAATTGGACTTATTAGGATAATCGGTTGTATAATGCAAGCCTCTGCTTTCTTTGCGAATAGAAGCCGATTTTATAATAAGATACGCAATGGTGATAATATTTCTAAGTTCACACAATTCAGGAGAAACTTGTGTGCGGCGATAAAAGTCTTCTGTTTCGTGATAAATCAAATCTATGCGGCGTGCAGCTCTTTCCAAACGCAAATCGCTGCGCACAATGCCCACATAGTTGCTCATAATCGCTTGTACTTCCTTGATATTGTGCGAAATCAAAATCCATTCATCTGTGCGGCTCGTCTGTGTATCGTTCCAAGTAGGAATATTTTCTTGGTACGAAAAAGAATCCACGATGTTTTTACTTGCTTCATAAATTGCATTGGCATACACAATGCCTTCTAACAAAGAGTTAGAAGCCAAACGGTTTGCCCCATGCAAACCCGAACAAGTACATTCTCCTGCCGCATACAAACGATTAATGGAAGATTTTCCCTGAATATCTACGGAAATTCCCCCACACAGATAATGCGAGGCAGGCACAACAGGAATCATGTCTTTGGTAATGTCCACGCCCTTAGCAAGGCAATGCTCGTAAATATTGGGAAACTCATGCTTCAATTCTTCAGCAGAAATATGTGTAGCATCTAAATACACAAAGGGCATACCCGAAATTTTCATTTCGCTGTCTATAGAACGAGCCACAATATCACGAGGCGCAAGATTAAGACGTGCATCATACTTTTGCATAAAAGGCTTGCGATGGAAAGGGTCTCGCAAAATCGCCCCATGTCCACGCAAGGCTTCTGTAATCAAGAAAGAAGGACGTGTACCCGAAGGGTCATAAAAAGAGGTAGGATGAAATTGATTAAATTCCATGTTTGCCACTCTGCCTTTTGCTCTATATACCATAGCAATTCCATCGCCTGTTGCTACAAGTGGGTTTGTAGTCGCAGCATACACATTGCCTGCCCCTCCTGTACACATTACGGTAATTTTGGACAGAATTGTATGGATTTTCCGAGTAGCTAAATCTAATGCATAGCAGCCATAACATTGTACATTTGGCGTTCCTCGATTGATATAGCCGCCAAGATGATGCTGCGTGATAATGTCTATCGCAAAAAGATGCTCTACAAGCGTAATATTTGGCTCTTTTTGAACTGCATCTATCAAAGCTCTTTGAATTTCACGTCCTGTTGCATCTTTGCTATGCAAAATACGATGATGTGAATGTCCTCCTTCCTTTGCCAAGGAAATATTGCCTATATCATCTTTGTCAAAAGAGGTGCCCCAATTCATCAAGTCAGCAATACATTTCGGTCCATTTTCAATTACCATTTTGACCACATCGGCATCGCACAAGCCATCACCTGCAACGAGGGTGTCTTGTATATGATTTTCAAAATTATCTTCCGTATTTGTTACTGCAGCAATTCCACCTTGCGCCCAACTTGTATTTGTATCGCCTGTTTGTGCTTTTGTTAGCACCAATACCTTATGCGTTTTTGCCGCTTTGAGGGCAAAAGAAAGCCCAGCGATGCCGCTCCCTATGACGAGATAGTCTGTATAAATATTTGCGTCCTTCATAGTATAAATGACGATTAGGAATTAAAAATTAATAATGTAAAATTGAAAATTAACGAAAATACTAACAATCAAGGTATTAGTATTTTAAAATTGATACTTTATTTTCATTCCTTACGAATAATTTTTATTGAAAAACAAATATAAGGTTTTGTTTTATATTTATCTTCATAATCAGTCATTTATAATAACTAGCTTAATCTATAGAAGTTTGCCCAAGTTTACGCCAATTCTTAGGCACTTCAAATACCAACTCTGGCTGAATATCCATAAGAAACCAGTTCAATGTTGCCACATTTTCCACAAAACAATCTTTCCATTTCAAGAAAGCAATCATGTCATTTACATCTGTAAAAGGAGTTTCTCCTGTTTTTGTCTCAGAAATGATGAATCTAAGCTTGCCATTTGCAGATGAAAAACCAAGGTATGGCGTTTTTTGTGCTAAAAAGTTTTTAGCGGCGGTTTGACCTAAATCTTTTGCGTTCATAATACATTAATCGTTAATTGCCGTTTTAAAATAAAAAAATACATGGGCTAAAAATCTTATGGATAAAGCTATATAGGAAAGTCCATATTTAATTTTCATCGTCCCCATTATTACGAAAGA